>JAPLLF010000614.1 GCA_026387715.1 Pseudomonadota bacterium | reverse complement strand
CGCGTCGACATCGCCTACGACGCGAGCAGCGACACCGACGACGACGGGGATGGCGATCCGCGGACGTCGCGGACCGCCAACCGGGTCGAGCGCGACGCGGCGACGTTGCCCGAGCTCGAGGATCTGATCCGCGCGATGCGGTCGTGCACCGGCGCGACGTGCGTGTCGGACGATCACGAGTTCCGCTTCGTGTGGACGCCCACCAAGGGCACGCTCGTCCTCTCGAAGCTCGAGGTCTGGGAGCGCCCCGCCTGCGTGCCGCCCGCGCCGCCGAAGCCGTGAAAACCGCCTCGATCCAGAGCAAACTCGTGGCATGATCACGGGGTGATTCGCGCCGCGCTCCTCGTGATCGGGATCTTGCTGGTCGCCCCTTCCGCCGAGGCGCAGGTGTTCCGCCCGCGCAGCAAGACCGGGGCGACGCCGGTCGCGCGCAAGCTCACGCTCCCGGGGACACCGACGACGCCTGGATCGACGACGTCGCCGATGACGGCGGTGGTGACCAATCCGCTCGCGCCGACGAAGACCCCGCCACGAGCCACGCCGACGGCGAAGACCGCGGCGACCTCGACGAAGAAGGCGCCCGCGCACAAGGCGCGTGCGACGAAGAAGTCGGGTGACGACGAAGAGGTCGTGGTCGTCGACGAAGACGACGACGAATAGCGTCGGAGTCGACGATGACGAACACGTGAGCCGTTCGTGCGCCGAAACTCCCGCACGGCTGTTCAGGTAGTGCGCTCGACGAGATCCGGATCGGCCGGAATCGTTCCGGAATAACTCCAAAAGTTTGCCCCTCGCGATCCAGGCCCTAATGTCAAAACCATGGATCGATCCCGTCGGGGGGAATCGGATGCTGGCGCGACGGCGCGCCAGGTTCCGTCGTCGTCGCGCCTAACGGTTCGTCGCAAGACGAACCGCAAGCGCGCGGGGTCGTGGACCGAGCACCTCCCGCAGCCCAAGGCCGTCGTCATGTCGTGCGGCCGCATCGTGCGCCGCGCGCTGCCGATCGCGGCGGTCGTCGCGATCGGCTTCGGGCTCGGCGGCGCGGGTTGGTACGGCTACCGCTTCGTCACGACGTCGCCGCGCTTCGCGATCACGGCGATCGAGGTGCGCGGCAACGTGCACGTGACGAGCGCGGACGTCCGGGCCCTGCTGCCGGTGCACGTCGGCGACAACACGTTCGGCGCGGATCTCGGGGCGGCGCGCCGCGCCTTGCTCGCCAACCCGTGGATCGCCGACGTCGAGGTCACCCGCGCGCTGCCGCATACCGTGCTCGTCTCGGTCCAGGAGCGCCAGCCGGTCGCGATCGCCTCGGTCGAACCCGACGCGACCTCGACCACCTCGGTGGGCGCGCTCTACCTCGTCGACGCGAGCGGGCACCCGTTCAAGCGCGCGACGATCGAGGCGGGTGAGGGCGCGGAGCTCCCGATCATCACGGGCCTCGATCGCACCGCGTATCGCACGGCGCCCGAGCTCACCGCCAAGACCGTGCGCGACACCCTCGGCGCGCTCGCCGTCTGGCGCGCCGGCGATCGCCCCGCGATCGGCGAGGCGCACCTCGACCCCACCGGCGCGCTCGTGCTGCACACCTACGCGCACGCCACCGCGATCCGCCTCGGCGTGATCACCGATCCCGCGGCGCTCGCCGACCGGCTGGCGACGTTCGACGCCAGCTGGCGCGAGCTCACCCCGGACGAGCGCCAGCGCACCCGCACCATTCGCCTCGACACCCGCACCGACCACGTGACCGTCGCATTCGCGCCGACCGGCAACTAAAGGACTGAAGTCAGATGGCCAAGCAGAAGAACAACGAGATCATCGTCGGCCTCGACATCGGTACCACCAAGATCGCCTGCATCGTGGGCGAGGTCACCGAGGACGGCA
>JAPLLF010000857.1 GCA_026387715.1 Pseudomonadota bacterium | reverse complement strand
GTGGCGCACGCGGCGAGCGCGACGCTGGCCAGCGCCTTCACGGCGTCGTCACCAGGGTGACCGCCGCGCTGTCGGCGAGCCAGATCCGGGCGGCCTCGCGGAGCTCGTCGGCGGAGACGTGGCGCTCGCGACGCTCGATCGCGAAGCGATGCACGTCCCCCAGGTGCGCCCAGCGCGCGAGGGTCTCGGCGCGCAGCGCGAGGGTCTCGAGCGATTCGACGAAGCGCGCGTCGAGCATCGCGTGTGCGCGCGCGAGCTCGTCCTCGGGGACCGGCACGTCGGCGAGCGCCGCGAGCTGTGCAGCGACCGCCGCGCGGACGCGCACGGGATCCCCCTCGGCGATCCCGAGCTCGATCGTGAACCGGCCGTCGAGGTGATCGACGCGGACGTCGGGCGCGACGCTGGCGAGCCGACCTCGCTTGCCGGCGAGCAGGTACGCGAGGACGTCGAGCGCCCGACTCGCGCGCGTCGAGGGCGCGGGTGCGCGGAACGCGACGCTCAGCTTCGGGAGCGATCCGGGCGCGGTCAGCGCGACGGCGTGATCGAGCGGCGTGATCGAAGCGGTCTGCGTCGGGATCGTCGTCGTGCGTGGGATCGCGCCGAGCTCGCGCTCGATCAGGGCGCGCGTGGCCCGCGGATCGAAGCGCCCGGCGATCACGAGCGTCGTGCTCGCGGGGCCATAGTGGGCTCGCCAGAACGCGGCGAGCTCGTCGCCGTCGGGTGCGACGCCGCCGAGCGCGACGTCGAGCGGCCCGACGACGATCTCGGCGCGGGCGGCGGCGACCCGGCGGGCGTCGATCGTCAGGCCGGTCATGCGCTCGGCCTCGAGGTGCAGCGCGAGCGCGAGCGCGCCGGCCGGCACGTGGGTGACGCAGCTCGCGTGATCTGTCGTCGTGCTGGCGTTCACCCACCCGCCCGCACGCTCGATCGCGCTCTCGAACGCGCCATCGGCGACGTGACGGGAGCCGTGGAACATCAGCCGCTCGACGATCGCCGCGCGTGGATCGGCGACCTCGTACCGCGTGTGCACGACCACGCTCGCGACGCCGGGATCCGGCGCGAGCACGACGGTCATCCCGTTCGCCAGCGTGTACATCTCCACCGGATCGAGCGGCTCGGCGATGCTCGTGCGGAGCGCGACGAGCGAGCCGAGCGCGACGAGCGCGACGAGCGAGCGCCGGATCACGGAAACGGACGCGGCGACATCGGAGCGTTCGCGAACGTCAGGTTCTTGGCGACGGTCTTCGAGAGTTCGAGGCGCCGCGGCGCATCCGGCCCGACGACACGCACGTAGCACGGCGCGTCGTCGTCGATGAAGATCAGGCCCTGGCCGTGGTGGTCGAGCCCCTTGGCGCCGACGTCGACGACCGCGGACACCTCGGGCGCGCGCTGCACGCCCGCGTCGCTCGGCTTGATCCCGGCATCGGCCTCGGCGTTGTAGGCGGCGACGAGCTCGGCGCTCGTCTTGGCGTACTGCGTGAACAGGATGTCCGCCTGCTTCTTGTAGTCGGGGCGGCAGTCGAAGTCGTACGTCCAGTACTCCGGGCCGGTCGCGGTCACGAGCTCGTAGGCGCACGGGTGCGCGAGGCCGCGCGGCACCGACGACGGCGACCCGATCGAGGTCGCCTTGCCGCCGAGCAGCGTTCCGACGGCCTCGTCGGTGATGATCGAGCTGCACTTGAAGTCCGACGGCCACACGCCCGCGAGCTTGCGCGTGCTGCCCTCCGCGGCCGTCGGCTGGGCCTCTTCCGCGGGCTTGCCGCACGCAGCGAGGACGGCGGAGAGCGTGAACAGCTGGAGGCGTCGCACGGGCCACGACGGTATCGCGACGGTCGCCATCGCTCAACGGGTGACGTACGCTTGTGCAAATGCTCGACTGGCTCGGCTCGGTCTACGTTCGCAAGCGAACACCGACGCGCGTCGAGCTGCAGCTCACGCGCGCGACGAGCTGGACCGGGTGGGCGATCGCCGCGGTCGGCTTCGGGCTCGTGACCCTGACCCCGCTCTGGGCGTGGGTGGTCGGGGTGCTCCTCGTCGGGGTGGGCGTGCTGCTCGGCACGTTGCGCCGCACGCTCGTGTTCGATCGCGACGATGGCCTCCTGCGCGTCGAGCAGCGCGTCCTCGGGATCCGGCGGCGCTCGGCGGTGCCGCTGTTCCATCTGCGCCAGGTCGTGGTGGCGATGCGTCATCGCGGCACGTACGTGGCTTACGTCGAGCGGCGTGTCGGCGACGCGATCCACCTCGACGAGGCCCGGCAGGCCGCGCCGCTGCTCGCGCTCGCGGACGCGATCTCGGAAGTCGCCGAGCTCCGCCGCGTGTTCGACGCGACGTCGCGCATCGCCGACTGACTACTCGTCGAAGTCGGGGCCGGCGTCGTCGCCACCGCCGAAGTCATCGCCGCCGCCGTCCCCCGCGGTGGTGGCCGCGCCACCCTCGGGGGCGCCCTCCACGCGCGGCCCGAGCTCGCGCGACTTGCCGCCGCGACCACGCCGACGACGCCGACGACGCTTCCGCAGCGGCAGCCCGTCAGGGCCGAGCAACGGCGG
>JAPLLF010000849.1 GCA_026387715.1 Pseudomonadota bacterium | reverse complement strand
GAGGCCATGTCGGCCGCGATGTCGTCGAGTTCGTCGGGGATCACGACGATGCGCCGGAGCTCGACGCCGAGCGCGCGGAGCTCGCCGATCAGGAACGCCGCGTTCTCCTCGACGAACTTCCCCGTGAGGATCTCGTCGCCGATGATGACGATTCCGGCGGTGGGCATCAGGTCCGGGTCACGCGCGGAGGGCCCTCACGACGAACACGGAGGCGCCGAGGACGCCGACCACGACCAGCGCGATCCACGCGACGCTCGGCGCGCCGTCGTCGGACGGCGGCGGCGCGGCGGTGACCGTCGGCGCCCGTGGCTCGACCGCCGGCGCGCCGGCCGACTTGACGACCGGCGGATCGGGCGTCGGCTCGAGTCCCTCGGTCCAGCCGGTCGTCTCGATGGTCGTGCCGTCGGCGCGGATCGCGGTGACCTCGACCCGGTTGCCGGTCATCGTGACGCGCAGGAAGTGCAGCGTGCGCTCGAACTTCTTCGTCGCCTCGACGTCGATCGGGTTCGACTTCGGGCGGCGCGGATACAGCGGCGCGCCACCACCGCCGGTGACGAAGTAGCGGATCCCCGCGTGCTCGGCGCGCGTGTACACGTGATCGTGGCCCGAGAACACCGCGGTCACCTGGTACTGCTCGAACAGCGGCGTCCACCGCTCGCGGAGCTCGCGGTTGCCGCCGTGGAGCGAGATCGAGAACGGCGGGTGGTGCATCGTCACGAAGATGTGCCGGATGGTGGCGTCCTGCCGCGCGGCGGCGAGCTCGCGCTCGAGCCACGCGGTCTGATCCGTGAGCGCGAAGCTGTACTCGTTGCTGTCGAGGATGAGGAAGCGCGACGACCCGTACGTGAACGCGTAGTAGCGCTCGGTGTCGTTGCCGTTCTCGGGAACCGAGAAGTACGAGCGGTAGCTATCCGCGGTGCGGCCGCGGCCCTGGCGATCGTGATTGCCGAGGGTCGGGAAGTAGATGTTGTCGCGCAGCAGGTCGTTCTCGACATCGAAGAACTGCTGCCACTGATCCTGCCGGTAGCCGTCGTCGACCATGTCGCCGGTGCCGACGACGAAGTCCGGCACCTCGCGCGACATGCGCTCGACGACGCGGCGGTGCTGCTCGATCGAACCACGCGAGTCACCGACGACGATGAACGTGAACGGCACGTCCTTGCCGTTGGCCGGCGCGGTCGCGAACTCGCCCTTCCACGCCTTGTCGCCGACCGTGACCGTGTACGTGTAGCGGCTCGCCGGCGTGAGCCCGTCGAGCCGCGCCTCGGCGATCCGGGCGGCCGGCACCTCGAGCACCTTGCCACCGCCAGGTCCATCGACGACGAGCTTGCCGGCCTGGGCCTCGTCGAGCTGCCACATCACGGTGATCGACGTCGGCGCGAGGTCCTGGAGGTAGGGCCCCTTCGCCATCCGCGGCTCGGCCCCGGCGTCCGCCGACGCGAGCAGGAGCGCGAGGCAGCCGAGGCGAGCGAGACCCGACGCGTGCGCCATCACCGATAGCGGAGGGATGCGAGCGCGCCGACGAGATCGCGCGCGCTCTCGCGGCTGTACCCGAACTTGTCGACCATCATCGCGAGCGACGTCTCGGCGCGCGCCCTGGCGTCGTCCGCGAGCGCGCCCACGTTGCCGGTGACGAGCTTGACCAGATCGCCGATGCCCTTGGCGATCGTCGCCTTGTGCTTCTCGAAGTACGCATCGCGCAGCTTGCGATGCAGCTCGGCGAAGATCTCCCCGAGCACCGGCTTCTGACCCTTGTGATCGAGCGACCACGCGCCGATCTTCGCGATCATGCTCTGACGGAAGTCCTCGCCGCGGCCGGTGATCTCGAGGGTCTTCTCGACCTCCTTCATCATGTTCTCGTCGGGGTCCTCCATGCGACCGGTCGACGCGTTGCGGAACTTCTCCTTCTTGATGGAGTGCATCGCGTGCTGGACGTAGCGCTCGAACACGCGCCCGTACTCGCTCTCCTCGATGAGCCCGACCGCCGCGCGCGTCTCCTCCTCGACGACATCGAACAGCTTGCCGCGCACGACCTCGATCAGCTTGCGATGATCGTGGTAGCCGCCTGGCTGGACGTCCTGGCGCAGGAACTCGTAGAGGCTGGCCTGCTTGCAGAGCTCGATGATCTCGTCGAGCACGACCAGCGGCGAGATGTAGACGTGGCGCGACGACCCGGCGGCCGCGAGCAGCACGCTCTGCATCTCGCGCGGCGACGCCCCGACGCGGCCCTCGTAGACCGGATAGCTGTCGGACTCGTGCCAGAGATCCTTCACGTGCGCGAGCAGCTCGCGTGCGCGATCGGGCACCAGGCCGTCCGGGACCTTGCCGGTGGCGTAGAGCTCGGCCTTGTCGAGGGGGGTCAGCTTCGCCATCACCTCGGCGAGGGTCGACGGGTAGCGCTCGACCTGCGGCTTGCGCATGCGCGTCAGCACGGCCCACAGCGCGGCCACGTACGCCGTGTGCGGCGCGACGTGACGGCCGGCGGCCGCCTCGTCGAGCTGCGCGCGATACAGCCCTTCCTCGTGCCGGACGTCGAGGATGTAGGGCACGCGCACGAGCTCGATGCGCCCCTTGAAGCTCTGGAAGTCGGGCATCTCGCGGAACGCCGAGAGGTGGATGTCGTTCGACGAGCCGATGAACACCAGGTCGAGGAACAAGGTCGCGCTCTGCATCGACAGCGCCGCCCGCTCGACGGTCGTGAGCAGGTACTTGTAGTGCTCGAGGGGGCGCTTCATCAGATCGTCGAACTCGATCATGCCGCGATTGGCCCCGACCACCTCGCCGCCGTACTCGAACAACGAGACCGACTGCAGCGACGGCGGGAGCGCGCCCAGCGTGCGATCGGCGGTGACCTGG
>JAPLLF010001161.1 GCA_026387715.1 Pseudomonadota bacterium | reverse complement strand
ATCAGTTCCGTTGTTCGCACCTGCCGCAAACAGGGTCGCCACGTCTTCGAATATCTCGTTCAGGCCGTCAACGCGAGGCTACGCAATCGCAGGCCGCCGTCGCTGCTCGTTGCTGGGTAGTGCGCCCGGTGAACGCGTACTGCTGCGGGCTAAGGATGGCGAGGGCATCAAGGCACTGAAGGACCTCAAGGCGAAGCTCGAGAGCATTGTGCAGCTCAAGGACCGCATCGAACTCGATTATAACGAGAAGAAGGATCCTCGCCTCCTGACGATCGTGTTCAGCCGCGACAACTTGCAGTTCGCGCCGGGAGAGTGCGTGGTCGACGCGAATCGCCGCCAATCTTTGCACGAGACACTCGCTGGCATCTTTCCCGAGGTGTGCGCGATCGTCGACTCGAAGCGCGTCCAGAGCATCTCGCTCGAAGGACACACCGACAATTCGCCGGTCTATGGAGCCAAGTGCGGCACCGTGGCGTCGTCCGAGGACGCCTACTGCTTCGCGAATCCGGCGGTGGAGCGATGCCTGCGCCGTAGCTTCGAGAATAACGTTCGGCTCAGCGCCGCGCGCGCGCAGTTCGTGTTCTTCGAGGCGCGCGACGCTCTGCGAAAAGACGCCAGGATCGCGGAGTGCCTCGACACCAACTTCTCGGTCGCGGGTCGCGGGCCGACGGAGCCGCTCGATGGCAAGGACTGGCGGTTGACTCGCGCAGAGTCGGAGAACGTCCGTAACCGCCGCGTCGTGATCCGCGTGCGCGTTCGCGCCGCCGAGGTCACCCCAGGCACTAAGAAGCCGACCCCGTGATCGAGCCCGCGATCCTGACGGCCCTGCGGCAGCGGATCGACGACGCGAACGCGCCGCTCGCGTCGGTGGTCGTGCGCTGTCAGGAGCAGGCGAATCGAACGATCAGGAACGCCGAGAGGATCGTCGAGCACGTCGGGTTCGCCGCCAGCAAGCGCGAGGCCGCCACGGCTTCGGAGAGGCTTCCCCTCGTCATGAAGGCCTTCGAGCGGCGAGCCTTCGATGCGCTCTCGTTCGCAGACCGCCGATATGCAGCAAAGCAATTCGAGCACGCGACCCCGCTTCAAATGCAGGCCTTGCTTGCCGTGGATCCCTCTCGATGGGAGACCCTGGCCTCCGAGTGCTTTCGACGTTTCGAAGAGTTTCGGGGGGCGAAGGATTATTCAGGGTTTGTTCGGCTCCTGAAGTCGGCTCCAGCCGACGTGGCTGTGCTCCACGGCTCGCACTCTGTGGAGACGATGTTTTCCTCCGACGGTCCGATGCGGGTCGCCAAGAGCATCACGGCGAAGGACTTGTGCGTCGCGCGGGACGCGCTCGTCGCTCTCGGGTTTCATCCGCGCTGGGAGTACACGGCGATCGCACTGGCACGGTGGGCTGACGCCAAGGCAAGTCGTGCGATCACGCTGTGGGATGCGTTGGTTCGTGACATTCAACTGCAGGCGATGCTCTTGCCCCCGATCAAAGGAGTGAACAGGACCTGGTTCTCGGCGGATCCTCGACCGGCAAACTACCCGTTGTCAAAGGTCGCGCAAGCGATCTTCGTGGCTGCGATATTCAGGTCGAACGGGCTCGATCGTTACTGGGGTGAGCTGACCGAGAAACTGCTCGCATCGGACTTTGGAGATCCTCGCCTTGTCCCCATTTCTGCTGGATGGAAGGAGATGAATGCTAGCGATCCAGCCTGCTACCTGTGGTTCCTGGAGTTTCTGGTCACGCAGGATCTCGAGGTGTTCTTTCAACACGTGATGTCGGATCCACGGCGTGACAGGTTCTGGCGGCGATACCTCCAGTCAATTCGGCGAACGGTGTGCGTGCTGGATCGCGACACGCATCGGAGCCTGACTACCAAGTTCGGGGCTGCGGATGCGGCACTTTCGGGAGCGATGTCCCGCGCGAAGGTCTTCACGACGAAGCGATCCGGGGTGCATGCCTTCTGCCTGTTCTTCGACAGGATCGTGATCGTCGAGTTCTCGGAGCAAGGTAATGCGGCGTATGTGTACGACCGCGCGACGTTCGATCGGCTGTTCGAGGGGGACCTCCATGTCAACCAGGTCGCGAACCACAACGCGCTCAAGGTCAAGTCGTCCGCGCTTGGTCGAGTTCTGCACATGGGCGCGAACTGGGAGGATTCGGCGGTGGGGCAACTCGACGCGCTCGGTGTCTATCTAGATCGGACAAGGTGATGCCGGAGGGCTCCCTGGTGAACCGCCTCACGATCCGAGGCGGTTGTCGTCCGTGGTCCGCTGCTTGTTGGTACCGTCCGTCGTCGAAGATCTGGGGTTAGGTCATGGCATCCACGAAGAAGTCTCGGAAGCAGAA
>JAPLLF010000774.1 GCA_026387715.1 Pseudomonadota bacterium | reverse complement strand
GTTGTCGCTTACCTCGCGCCATCACCGATACGGTCATGCGCAGAGCATAACCATCTAGTTTAGTTCCGATGACTGTTCCCAAAGTTTCATCCGCTCGATCGACAACGACTACGTCGCGGTCCTCCTCGCGCGCGAGGGCGGCACGAAAGGGCTCTTGCAGACCGCGGCGCTGCTCCTCGCGCTGGTGTTCGCGGCGCGCGTGCTCGCGATCGCGCGGTTCGGCCCGGCGAGCGAGGCGCAGCGCGTGCGCGCGCTCGCGACCAACGTCGTGGCGGTGCTCGTCCTCTACCAGCCGCTCGCCGCGCTCGGGGTGGTGCCGCTCACCGGCATCGGCTGGCCCGGGTTCGCGCTCGATAGCCCCGCGGACCTGTGGATCGCGCTCGCGGGGGTGGTGTGGTGCGTCGCCGGCGAGGCGCCCGCGCACGTGCTGGACGCCCGCATCCTCCGCGCGCCACGCGTCGCCCGTGCCCGCCGCCTCGTCGTGATCGCCAGCGCGGTCGCGGCGATCGCCACCGTGATCGTGATCGCGCGCGCCGCGCGCGAGGCCCGCGATCGCGCCGTCGCCGACGACGCGCGGCTCGACGCCGCGATCGCCTACGCGTCGACGATCGCGTGCACGCCGACGACCGTCGGGGGCGTGCCGACCGACGACGCGACCGCGCGCTTCGATCGCGAGCTGCGCGCCCGCTGGCCGAGCCTCCACGTGCGCGGCGGCGCCGAGGAGATCGTCGATGCCGGATGGCCGCGCTTCCACGTCACGCCCACCAGCTGCCGCGTCGAGCTGCCCCCCGAGGTCCTCGCGACGATCCGGGGTGGCGCGCACCCACGACCGCCGCGCATCCGCGTCGTCGGCATGCCGCTCGGCGCCGCGGCGCGCGACGTCGGCGAGCTGATCGACGGAGCTCGCGTCACGCGCCTGCGCGACGCGACGGTCCGCCTGACCGACGACGTCACGCTCGTCGTCCGCGCGCGCACGGTCGTGTTGCGCGGGGCCGCCGAGGTGTTCGTCGCGGACCCACAGGGCTGGCACCGGCTCGTCCACGCCGACGAGGTCGCCCTCGAACGGATCGCGCTGATCGCGGCCGGCCCGCGCATCGTGCTGTTCCGCCCGACCGCCGACGCGTTGCTCGCCGACGACGCGGACGGCCGCCGCGTGTACCCGCGCGGCGATCTGCTCCCGGAGCTCGGGTGGGTGAACCCCTACGACGTCGACCGCTCGGTCGGCCTCGACGGCTGGATCCACGCGGCGCTCGCGCACCCCGAGTCGCCCGCGAGCACGATCGCGTGCGGCACGCTCGCGCCGCCCACGCTGCCCCGGGCCCGCACGTGCGCGCCGTCGCGGCTCGATGGCGTCATGGAGTGCACGGTCGCGCTCCAGCCCGACCTCGCCGCCGCGCTGCGCGACGTCGCCCGGGCTCGGTTCGCCGATCCGATCGCGCCGGTGCGCGTCGCCTACGTCGCGCTCCGCGGTGACACCGGCGAGATCCTCGCGCAGGGCGACCTCGTGGCCGGGCGACCATCGCTGGCCTATCCGCCCGCGGACGCCGACGCCGAGGCCGCGCTGGTCCGGCTGCGCGACACGCCCGGTGAGGCCGACGAGGAGCGGCCGGAGTGGAACCTCCCGATCGCGGTCGGCTCGACGCTCAAGCCGATCGTCGCGCGCGCCGCCGAGCGCGCGTTTCCCGACGCCGTGGCCGCGCTCGTGCTCACCGCCGGTGGCCACGCGGCCGGCTGCAAGCCGCGCCGCGGCGTCGCGATCGATCCGATC
>JAPLLF010000563.1 GCA_026387715.1 Pseudomonadota bacterium | reverse complement strand
GCCTGCTCGGCGAGCTGATCGAGGTGCTCGTGCCCGCGGCCCAGCGCGATGGCCACCGTGCCCATCGCCAGGCCTACGACCGCAATCTCCGCTCGATGGGCGCGCGCATGGACATCGTCGGCGTTCACGCCGACGGCCACGAGCTCCCGCTCGAGGTGAGCATCAGCCCCGTGGCGACGAGCGAGGGTCGGTTCGTCATCTGCATCGCGCGGGACGCGACCGAGCGGCGCACGATGATGTCGCAGCTGCGCGACTTCAGCTATCGCGACGCGCTGACCGGGCTCTACAGCCGGGCGTTCTTCGACGCCGAGCTCGCGCGGCTCGACGTCGCCCGGCAGATGCCGGTCGTGTGCTTCGTGTTCGACGTCGACGGCCTCAAGGTCGTCAACGACACGCGCGGACACGCCGCGGGCGACGAGCTCATCCAGCGCGCGGCGAACCTCTTGCGGCAGTGCGTCCGCAGCGAGGACATCCTGGCCCGCATCGGCGGCGACGAGTTCGCCGCGCTGCTCCCGTCGATGTCCTCGGACGCCGCGGAGATGATGCTGGCGCGGATCCGGGAAGCCCTCGCGCAGCAGGTCCTCCCAACGGGTGGATCGGCGCTGAGCCTGAGCATCGGCTGGGCGAGCGCCCTCGAGCCGCCGATCGCCGATGCGATCCGCAGCGCCGACGAGCGGATGTACGAGGTGAAGCGCGTGACGCAATCGATCGCGCGGGTTCGCTCGCGCGATCTCTAGCCGCGAGGGCTCGACGATTCTGCGCGTTGGTCGAACCCTCGAGGGTGCCCAGCTGCTCCTCCTGTCATCGCGCGAACGAACCCTGGCGACGTTGCTGCGGCGGCTGCGGGCAGCCATTCCCCGACGGGTGTAGCGCTTGCGGCGTCGCCAACGAGCCCGAGGACCAGTTCTGTGGGGGCTGCGCGGCGCCTCGGGCGCCAGCTCCACCGGTGATCGCTCGGACCCGCACCAGGCCCCCCGCCCCGCCGCGCAAGGCCACGGTGCAGATCGAGAAGCTCGGCGACGTCATCATGTCCGAGCTCCCCGACCGCTGAGGCCTCAAGGACGCGACCAGCTTCACGTCAGGCGTTTGGCCAGGTAGATCGCTGACTCGTCCGCGTACGGCAGCGTGTCGTAGACGGTGCGATCGAGCCCGCAGAGCGCATAGCCGAGTCGCTCGTACGCGGCGATCCCGGGCACGTTGACGTTGGTCGTCTCGAGCCAGACGTGCCGTGCGCCGAGCGCGCGACCATGCGCCTCCGCGCGCGCGAGCAGCGCCCGACCGACGCCCGTCCGTCGGTGGGGCGGCGCGACGTAGAGGTGCCAGAGCACCAGCCGCGCGTGCCACGCCTCGTACTCGACCGCGGCGAACCCGACGACCCCCGCGTCGTCCGCCACGAACGCGGTGTCCCACGTCGACCACGCGGCGAACGCGTCGGCGATCGGATAGCGCTTCACGCGCGGCGTCGGCAGCGCGCGCGGGACGAGCTCCACCCCGCGCGGGGCGACGCGGACGTCGAAGATCGTCGAGGTCTCGAACGACGTGTCCAGGGCCTCGACGCCGCGTCGATCGACGGTCGGGTCCATCTCGCGGATCGTCAGCGCCATGCGTGAACTGGTACCACGATCGTCGTCGCGCGTCGGGCGGCGCAGATTCGGCGCGCCCCGAGGGTGACAGCGATAGATCGGCGCGATTCATGCGCAAAGGCCGCGATTCCCGCTGTCGGGGTTGGCTCGAAGTTCGCTACCTCCTCGTTCATGAAGCCTTCCATGCTCCGGGTCGCGGACCTGATGACCACCGGCGTGATCACCGTCAAGGAGAGCGAGCCGGATCTCAAGGCGCTGGCCGAGATGGACGTCGGCCAGATCCGCCACCTCCCGGTCGTCGACGGTCGCGGCAAGCTGGTCGGCATCCTGTCCGATCGCGATCTGCGCAGCGCGACCGCGTCGAAGCGGCCCCGCCGGGTCGCCGAGCTGATGACCTCTCAGGTCCTCACGATCGGCCCGGACACCCCTGCCCACGAGGCCGCGGTGATCATGCTGCAGAACAAGATCAGCTCCCTGCCCGTGGTCGACGAGCACGGCACGCTGGTCGGGCTCGTGACCCAGACCGACTACCTCGAGCTCGCGCGCCGCGCGCTGCTCGGGCTCCCGCTCGGGCGGTAGCTACGGCTCGAACACCGTGATGGACGAGAAGTTCGCGATCGAGTCCTGCGCGAACAGGGCGACGTAGGTCCTGGCGTCGACCGATCACGTCGTGTGCTACAGCGGCAACAATGGGTTGAGCGTGAACCACAACGGCGCGACCCCCGGGTTCGCGCTGTTGAACGGGCTCGGGGCCACCCGCCTGTTCGTGTCGGATACGGGCAACTGCACGGCGCAGGTCGCACAAGTGGCCACCACGAGCCTGTCCACGCCATTGCCGTCGACCGCGGGCAATGCCCGGACCCACGCACCTTCGAGCTGGGGCACCGCCGTGGTGACATAGCGAACGTCGACGATGGCGCCGGTGAAGGGCTGCTCCAGCATCAGGACTCCCGTCCCCGCGGTCTGATGCGCCACGCCGCCGCCGGCCGTCCATTGCGGTGTGCCACTGATGATCATGGGCCGCCAGCGCGCATCGAGCGTGGCGCCAGCGAAACCGTCGAAGAACGCGATGTGATCGGCCATCGTCGGACGCGGGTCACACGCGTCACCGACCCCATCGCGGTCGGTGTCCTTTTGGTCGGGGTTGGGATCGGCCGGGCAGTCATCGCAGCCATCCACCAGGCCGTCGAGATCCTCGTCGAGGGCGTCCAACGCCGGGTTCCAGCAGGGATCGATCGCCGGCACGTCGCGTGCGCTGGTCGCGTCGTTCGTCGCCACGCTTCCCGGTGGGATCCTGGTCAGCCCGAACACGACATCACAGCCACCCAGCCCGAGCGCCACCAACATCACGAGCGGCGGAGTCGGCGTCACGGATCCCTAGTATGCACGACGGTTCGGCTACGGTGGGCACATGACCGCTGGCGAAGCCGGGATGCCGCGTTGTGGGTGGGCGCAGCGTGACCCGCTGATGCGCGCCTACCACGACGACGAATGGGGGATTCCCCAGCGCGACCCACGCATGCTGTGGGAGATGCTCATGCTCGAGGGGTTCCAGGCCGGGCTGGCCTGGATCACGGTCCTGCGGAAGCGCGAGACGTTTCGCCGGGCGTTCGCCGAGTTCGATCCGGCCAAGGTCGCGGGCTTCGGCGCGCAGGACGTCGACCGGCTGATGGCCGACCCCGGCATCATCCGGGCGCGCGCGAAGATCGAGGCGACGATCGCGGGCGCGAAGATCTTCTGCGCGATGGCGGCGCGCGGCGAGAGCTTCGCCGACCTCTGCTGGTCGTTCACCGACGGCCAGGTGCGCGTCGGCGACGGGCACACCCTGGCGTCGACGCCGCTGTCCGAGACCGTCGCCCGCGAGCTCAAGCGTCGCGGCTTCAAGTTCGTCGGCCCGACGATCGTCTACGCGTGGATGCAGGCCGTCGGCATCGTCGACGATCACGCGATCGCGTGCTTCCGCCGCACGCCGTGACGTGATCGCGCCACCCCGCGTCGGTCGCGGGCCCCGAAGCGCGGTATGAGGCGACATGGACGTCAGCTCGCAACTCACCGCCCTGGGGATCACGCTGCGCGACGGCGAGCTCGTCGCGCGCTCGCCGATCGACGGCTCGATCACCGCACGGCTCGCGACCTCCGACGCCGCCGCCACGACCGCCGCGATCGAGCGCGCGCACGCCGCGTTCACGATCTGGCGCTCGGTGCCCGCGCCCCGGCGCGGCGAGCTCGTGCGGCTGTTCGGCGACGAGCTGCGCGCGCACAAGGATGCCCTCGCGGCGCTCGTGACGATCGAGGCT
>JAPLLF010000821.1 GCA_026387715.1 Pseudomonadota bacterium | reverse complement strand
AGATAAAAGCCGTTCGGCCACAACGTCACGCGGCCGATGGTCCACAACGGATCGTCCTCGGTCGCGCCTTCGGGAAGTTTGATGATCGGGGCTGAACGATTAAATACCTTTCCACCGCGATCGAGAACAAAGTGATTATGGGTCGCAACGAAAGCGAACGCGATTCGCAACGGGGCAAAATGTCGATCCGGATAGAACATCGAGTACTCGTAGAACTCGCCACCGGCTTCCTTCTTGGTCTTGAAACCCTTTCCTTGGCGCGCCCAAAGCTGCGTTCGATAGCACCATGCTAGTCGATACCAGGCCCCAAGTCGGTCGGGGCGGAGGGTTCCGTCCTCCGAGTAGGGAAACACGATATCTGCCTCATGACTCAGCGACCAATCTCGAATGGTTTCGCCGAACGCATACGGCTGCACGACATCCGATCCGAGCCTCAAGCGCTTCGCTGCACCAACTGGGATAACAAAGACGTCATCCTCTCGCGTGACGGCGCCAAACCCGATGAGATCGACCAAGTCCCCGAGCCGCTTTGGGGCTCGCGCCTCGAGCAATTCCTTCAACTCCAGGGCTCCACCACCACCAAGACTCCAAGGATGTTTGGCAAGTGATGTGCGAGCGACACGAACTGACGAAATGAACTCGTTCTCGAAGCCTGCGGTGTCACTGTGGTCGACGATGCTGCGCCAGACCACTCCCTGACTTGGATCGGAGGGTGTCGACGGCTCTCCACGCTTGGCCAGCACCGCGGGAAGATCCGCGCCTTGTGGCGGCTCCTGGGTACCGAACAAGAGCACAGTGGGGGTGCCATGCCCTGGGATGTACGCGCCCGAGGTGTTGACGATACCAGTGAGATTCACCGTCGGCAGGTACGACTCGATCAGCAACCGACCAAATTCACGCTTCATAAATGAGTTGGCGGTGATCTGGCCGGTGTAGCCGCGCGGACGCGCGAGCTGAAAAATCCGCTCGCAGAACGGCGCGGCGAGCGAGTACTCACGTGATGCGCTGCGCGGATACATCACGCGGTACATGTCGCGGAGTGCCTTATCCTTGACCGTGATGTATGGCGGATTGGCCACGACCGCGGCGTACTGCCTGCCGAGCACGTCCTTGGCGGCGCGCTCGTCGTCGAACGCGAACACGTCACCGAGCCATAGCCCCGCCGTACCCGCGTCCGCCGCCTGCCACAGATCCTGCTGCGGGTGCTGCGGGTTGATCCGCAGCGAGTCCGCGACCACGAGGTGCAGCGGCAGCGCCGGCGCCTCCGCGAGCCTGGCGTAGCCGGCCTTGGCGAGGAACGCGAGCGTCATCCGGAACCGCGCGATCGCGACCGCGAACGGGTTGATGTCCGCGCCGTACACGCAGTCCATCGCCTTGACGGCGGCGGTGCGCGGATCGATGCCGGGCTCCGCGCGCAGGCGGTGCTCGAACAGCCGATCGAACGCGCCGAGCAGGAAGTGGCCGCTGCCGCACGTCGGATCGATCAGCGTCGTGTCGTCGAGCCCGAACCGCGCGATCGCCGGCTCGAGCGTGCGATCGAGGATGTACGACTCGACGAAGTCCGGCGTCTGCAGCAGCGCGTAGCGCTTGCGGACGTCCTCGGACAGGTCCTGGTAGAGGTCGCCGAGGAAGCGGGTGTTCCAGTCGGGATCGGAGAAGTCGTGGACGGGGCGGCCGGACTCGGAGTCGGTCCGGCGCCAGAACTCGATGAAGGCGCGGGCGGCGTCG
>JAPLLF010000581.1 GCA_026387715.1 Pseudomonadota bacterium | reverse complement strand
ACCGAGGTCGCGCGCGAGCAGGCAGCGGTCGAGGTCGAGAAGCTCGTCGACGCGGTCGTCGGCACCGGCACCGCGCTCGGCAGGACGCTCGAGACCCAGCGCGATCCGATCGTCGACGCGTTTCGCGGCGCGGATCTCGCGAAGGCCGCCGAGGGCCTCAAGCTCCTCGCCGACTGGATGATGCATCCGACCGACGAGGGCCGGGCCCGCGTGGAGGAGCTCGTCCTCCAGCTCCAGCGCTCGATGGGGACGCTCGTCGGCTACGACCCCGCGCGCGACGAGGCGGCGCGCAAGGAGGAGCTCCGGCTGGGCGTGAAGGCGTCGCTCGACAAGATCTTCAAGCCCAAGCCGAAGGCGTGAAGCCACACGCGAGGGCGACCGTGGGCGCCCCGATTCCGACGAGCATCGCGATTCCGACGAGCGGTCTGCGCATGGCCCAAGGATGGGGCCGCGCACCGCAGACGGGTCTCGCACATCGTCAACGGCGACGTGCGGCTCAACACCCGGCTGCTCGGCATGAACCACGGCCTGCAGTGGGTGGCGCTGCTCGGCCGCTCCATGCTGTCGCCCGCGCTGCGCTCGGCCGACGCGAGCATGTTGATGAACGCCTTCTCGTGCTCGACCTTGTCCGCGCGCCCCGCGTAGTCGGTGTGCACGCCGAGCGAGTAGTACTTCGCGATCAGGATCGCCGAGTCGAAGTACGCCATCTCGCTGCCGGCGAGCGTCATCAGGCCCCACGCGATCGACTTCTCGGTCCACGCGTCCTTGAGCTCCTTGATGTCGCCGTCGGCGTTCGCCAGGTGGGACGTCATGTACGCGATGAGGTAGTTCGGCTCCATCATCGCGACGCGCTCGCGGGCCTGGTCCTCGGGGATGCCGGCTTGCTTCGCGAGCGGCAGGAGGAGCAGGTTGTCGAAGTACGTGATGCCGGCGGCGGACGCGGACGCGAACGACGTCGACATCCGCTTCACGTTGGGGAGCGAGCACATGTAGCTGATGCTCTTCTCCGTCATGTAGTTGAGCTCGTCCTCAGCGCGCTTGGTCTCGACGACCGTGCGGCCGACCGTGAGGACCGTCGGCGCGAGCAGCGCGACGATGCGCTTGGTGCGCGCGACCGCCGAGCCCGCCGTGGCCTTGAAGCCCCAGCCGCGCAGGGCGGCCTGGAACGCCGACAGCATGAGGAGGTGACCACCGAGCGTGGTCGGCTTCATCTCGCCGACCTTCTTGAGCATGGCGATCGTGTCGCCCTGGAGGGCCTCGAGCCGACCGACCTGCGCCGCGGCGCCCTTGATGTCGCCGGCCTGCACCTTGGTGAGGATGTCGTAGGTCTCGGTCGCGCTCGCGGCGTAGACCCACGCGCTCAGCATCTTGTCGTACGCGATCGCCGTCATCCCCTGCTGCTGGAGCTTCTCGGCCTCCTGCTCGCGGCTGATGCTCGCGCGGGCGATCGTGAGCAGCGTCGACGGCATCTTGCCGCTCTGCGCGACCTGCTGGAGCGTCTTGAGCTCCTCGGTCCACTTGCCCTTCCACTCGTTGTACTTCGACTCGATCGCCTTGTTGGTCTCGTCGTCGAGCTGCATGTCCTTCTCGGACACGGGGACGGTCTCGGGCAGCGTCTTGCCGGTGAGCAGCTTGTACGCCTCGTTGACGTTCGCGATCTCGACGGCCTTCGCGCCCATGCTCTTGGCGAGCTCCTCGAGGTCGACCATCTCGCCGCTCGCCTCCGAGCGCGAGAACCGCATGCCGATCGGGTAGCCGAGCGTCTTCTTGCCCTTCTCGATCGAGCCCTTGAACTTCTCGGGGATGCCGCCGACGGGCCCGATGGTGCCGTCCGGGTTGATGATGCCGGTCATCGTCGTGTTCGGCTCGACCTTCTTGCCGGTGATCGACGCGAGGAAGCCGGCCGACATCAGGCCCGAGGCGCTGGCGCCGTCGATGTAGCCCTCCGACGACGCGGAGAACACGAAGTCGGTGAGGTCCTTGTTGAGCGTGGTCGCGGCGACGAACGCCGAGATCCACACGCCGGCGCGCCACTGCGGACCCGCGCCGCCCGACATCTGCTCGCCGATCGCGACCTGTACGGTGCCGTCGTCGTTGTGCGAGGTCTTGAGCTTGACGGGCGAGAAGCCGCCCGAGGGCGCCTCCTTGCCACCCATGCGCACGAACAGCGCGTCGACCTGGGCGGTGCCCTCGCCGAGCGGCAACGAGACGATCGTCGAGCCGTTGTTCGAGTCGGTGCCGAGGATGACGGCCTTGTCCTTGGCCTTCGAGTCATCCTTCTGCGCGAGGGGCTGGTAGTTCTTGACGACCCCGCTGGGCTTGCCGTCGCCCTTCTGCGGTCCACCGCAAGAGGTGAGCAGGATCAGAGGGAGAGCGATGACGCGACGCAGGTCCATGGGCGCTCGTTATATCGCAAGAGATCAGCGGGCACGCGGATGCTTGCGTGCTTGTTCGATCATTCGCGCCTGGCTGACCTGGGTGTAAATCTGCGTGGTCGCGATGTCCGCGTGCCCGAGCATCGCCTGCACCGCGCGGAGGTCGGCGCCGTGCTCCACGATGTGCGTCGCG
>JAPLLF010001059.1 GCA_026387715.1 Pseudomonadota bacterium | reverse complement strand
ACCTCCTCGCCGCGCGCGGTGACCATCACGATCGACACGTCGGTGCGGGTGCGGAGCGCGCGACAGACCTCGAGGCCGTCGCGCCCGGGCAGCATGAGATCGAGCACGACGCAGTCGTACTGGCGGCGGAGGGCCTCGGCCTGCCCCTCGAGGCCGTCGCTGGCGATGGTGACGTGGACCTCGTGGCTCTCGAGGTAGCGCGCGGTGAGCTGCGCCAGGCGCGCGTCGTCCTCGACGAGGAGCACCTTGATCACCGAGGCGGGCGCGGGGTCGGTCACGCACCGAGGATACGTCCACCCACCCGGGGCCGCGCGATCGTTCACACTTGTTCGCTTTGCTTTGCGCGCGGCTTTCGGGGCGCGCGATACTCGCGTCGGTGGGAGACCTGGGCAGGCTCGAGGCGGCGCTCCAGGAGCCGCGCGGGATGTCGTACGACAACCTCGTCGTCTATGCCGACTTCCTGCAAGGGGTCGGCGACGTGCGCGGCGAGCTGATCGCGCTCGATCTCGTCGCGCCGGCGAACCGCTACGCCGTGGGCGCGACGGCGTGGCGGGAGCGCCGCGGGGCGGTGCTGACCGCGTGGCTCGGCGCCACGCTCGCCGACGAGGTCGCCGACCAGCTCGACCTCGGGTTCGTCAAGGAGCTCGACGAGCGGTGCTCGCTGGCGCTGCTCGCGTCCCCGGCGGGCGCCTACGTGCGGGCGTTCTCGCTCGACGTGGCGCGCACGACGCGCGCGGCGGCGGTCGTGCACCTCGCCGCGCTCGCGGCGCGGCCGCGGCCCTGGCTGCAGCGGCTCGCGATCACCGGGGCGCGCGCCGACCGCGCCCCGCTCGTCGACGACGCGCTCGCGGACGCGCTGATCGCGGCGACGCCGCGGCTCTCGCACCTGGCGATCACGGGGTCGGGCGTGGTCACGCGGTTCCCGCATCCGACGCTGCGCTACCTGTGCGTCGATCCGCCGGCGGCGCTCGGCGCGCTGGTCGACGCGACGCGCATGCATCCGTTGCCCGCGGTCGTCCAGCTCGACCTCCAGGTCGAGGGCGAGCTCCCCGCCGACGCGCTCGACGCGCCCGACGTCCTCGACGCGCCCGACGTCCCCGAGGAGAACGCGACCTCGGCGTGCCTGCTGACCGCCACGCTGTTGCCCGCGCTGTGCGCGCTCGATCTGCGCCGCAACGTCGTCGCCGACCAGCCCCGCCTGTTCGACCGCGTGCGCGCGTGGCCCGTGTGCGCGCAGGTCCGGCTGCTCGATCTCCCGCCGCTCGCGTCGGACGATGCCGTGTACGCGGCGGCGCGCTTGCTCGACGCGATGCCCGCGGTCGAGGACGTCCGGGTCGCGCGGACCTACGGCGCGCCCGTGTTCGGCGACGCGCTGCGCGCGCGCCGGCCGCCGGTCGCGATCCCGCTGCCGTTCCCGTGGCCACGGCCGGCCTCGCTCCAGGCCTGGAGCTCGCTGGTCGTCCGGATTCCGGACGAAACCTACGACGACATCATCGCGCTGCCGTCGCTGCTGGCGTTCCTCGAGCGGGAGTTCGAGGCGTTCTCGCCCGAGGCGCGGGGCGCGTGGACGCGGATGTGGGACGCGCTCCGGCCCGACGCCCCCATGCCGGGCATCGACGACGAGGGGGCCGACGACGCGTGGAGCCAGCCGCCCGACCTCGGGCGGGTTCCGCTCGGCGTGGTCGCGATCGCGATCGACGCGTGCGACGCGCTGACGACCGTCGAGTCGCGCTCGTGGGCCGAGTTTCGCGCCCACTTCCGCCACGCGGCGCGCGGCCTCGCGGTCGACGCGCCGATCGCGCTGTCGATCTATCGGCGCGTCAGCGGCTGGTAGTCCGCGCCGAGCACCCTGGCGAGCGTCTGCTCGAGCGCCTCGAGCCGGAACGGCTTGGGGAGATAAGCATCGGCCTCGACGTTCGACTCGCTGCGCGCGAAGCCGCTACACAGGACGATGGGGAGCGTCGGCTGCTGCACCCGGATCGCGGCGATCAGGTCGACCCCGCTCATGCGCGGCATCGACAGATCGACGATCACCGCGTCGACCCGCTGGCGCGCGAGCACCGCGAGGCCGGCGTGCCCATCGGCCGCGGTGATCGTGGCGTAGCCGAGGTCCTCGATCATGCGCGAGACCACGTCGCGCACGAGGTCCTCGTCGTCGATCACGAGCACGGTCCGCTCGGGATTCACCGCCACGGCCGCGATCGGCGGTGGCGTGACGTTGGACGGCAGGAACACCTGGAACCGGCAGCCCTCGCCAGGCGCCGACACCAGCCGCAGGCCACCACCGTGCGAGCGCACGATGCCGACGACCGCGGCGAGCCCGAGCCCGTGGCCGGTCGACTTCGTCGTGAAGAACGGCTCGAACACCCGGCGGCGCTGCTCGCCGTCGATGCCGGGACCGTCGTCGGCGACGTCGAGCAGCACGTAGGTGCCCGCGGGCGCCGCCACGATGTCGTCCTCGTGGATCGCCCCGTCGAGGCGCGCGATGCGACCGGCGATCGCGATCGTGCCACCGCGCTGGCCGAGCGCGTCGCGCGCGTTGTTGATCAGGTTCAGCATGATCTGGCGGAACTGCGACGGATCGCTGCGGAGCACGAGGTCACGCGGGAGATCGACGACGACCTTGGTCGAGGTCGGCATCGAGGGCGCCGAGATCCGGAGCAGCTCGTCGATGATCGGCGCGGGGGCGAGGCGCGTGAGCGACAGCGAGCCTCGGCCCGCGTAGGCGAGCAGCTGGTCGGTCAGCTCGGCGGCGCGCAGCGCGGCGTCGCGGATGTTCTGGAGCGAGCAGCGGCCGGCCGCGCCGGGCGGCATCTCGCGGAGCGCGAGGTCCGCGTTGCCGAGGATCGTGACGAGCAGGTTGTTGAAGTCGTGGGCGAGCCCGCCGGCGAGCACGCCGAGGCTCTCGGCGCGCTGCGCGTCGACCATGCGTTGCTCGAGGGTGCGCCACGCGGTGACGTCGAGCGACGTGCCGATCGCTCCGATGATCACGTCGCCCTGGCGGAGCGGCGCGATCGTCGACGACAGCATGCGGCCGCGGTAGCGGTTCGTGAACGGGACCGTGACGCCCGCCAGCGCCGCGCGGTGGGCGTCGGTCGGATCGTGGTCGCCACCCTCCTCGAGGTGGACCTCGGCCATCGTCTTGCCGATGTGGCGATCCTGCGGGTAGCCGAGGATCTCCTCGATGGCGCCGCCGGTGTGGAGGATGCGGAGATCGAGATCGACGATCCAGTAGATGCCGGGCATCTGCCGGATCATGGCGTCCACCGTCGCGAGTGCGAGCGTATCCGGGGGCACGATGGGTCGATCTTACACAGATCGATTCACAACAGAAGCGCGTCGCCGATGTCGTCGAACGCCCCGGCGCGCCAGCGAGCCAGCGGACTACGGCCTTTCAGCAAGTTTTCCGTCTCCACGAGAACGGCGGACAGGTCGACCAGCCAGCAGTACGGATCGGCGGCCGACCGCGTGCCGATCGCCTCCGGCAACACGACCGGCGGCATCCACGCCGCCATCTTGTGCGAGTCGCCCGCGCGCAGGGCGCGGACCGCGACGTTGGCGAGCCGGCTGCCGATCAGGCGATCCATCGCCGACGGCCGCCCGCCACGCACCACGTGGCCGAGCACGGTCACGCGGGTCTCGATGCCCGCGGGATCGGCGTCGGGGGTCAGCTCGAGGAGCCGCGCGTCGACGCGCGCCTTGAGCTGGTCGACCGGGATCGACACGCCCTCGGCCTTGATCACGATCACGCGTCGCGCCTTGCGCGACTGGCGCGCGCGCACCGCGAGCACGGTGGCGACGATCTGCTCGACCGCCTCGTCGACGCCCTTGCCCGCCTCGGGGAACAGCGCGAGGTCGGCGCCGACGGCGATCGCCGAGGTCATCGCCAGGTAGCCGCAGTCGCGCCCCATCACCTCGATGATGAACGTGCGGTCGTGGGCGGTCGCGGTGTCGGCGATCTTGTCGCACGCCTCGACGATCGTGTTCATCGCCGTATCGACGCCGATCGACAGCCCGGTGAGCGCGAGGTCGTTGTCGATCGACGCCGGGATGCCGATCACCTTGAGCGGCGGGCCGCTGCCGATCTCCGCGGGATCGGCGAGGTGCAGCGCGCCGGTCAGCGAGCCGTTGCCGCCGATCACGATCAACCCGTCGATGCCGTGCTTGCCGAGCACCGCGCGGGCCCGGTCGCGGACGGCGCGGTCGTGGAACTCCTTGCAGCGCGCGGAGCCGAGCATCGTGCCGCCCTCGCGCAGGATGTGCGCGACGTCCTGCGGGGCGAGCCTGGCGACCGCGTCGTCGAGCAGGCCGCGGTAGCCGCGCTCGATGCCGAAGATCTCGGCGCCGAGCGCCTGGCCGACGAGGGTCGCGCCGCGGATCGCCGCGTTCATCCCCGGTGCATCCCCGCCGCTGGTCAGAATTCCGATGCGCTGACACGGTGCCATGCGCGAACTCTACACCTGCTAGAGTCCGTGGGATGCGCGTCGAACGGAGCGGCCCGATCACGACCGTGATCCTCGATCGCGCCGCCGCGAAGAACGCGGTCGATCGCGAGACCGCCGAGGCGCTCGCCGACGCGTTCCGCGCGTTCGATGCCGATCCCGACCAGCGCGTCGGCGTGCTCGTCGGCGATCACGGCACGTTCTGCGCGGGCGCGGATCTCAAGGCGATGGTCGCGGGCGCCCCGAACCGGCTCGCCCCCGACGGGGACGGGCCGATGGGGCCGACGCGGATGCTGCTCGGCAAGCCGGTGATCGCCGCGATCGCGGGCCACGCGGTGGCCGGCGGCCGCGAGCTCGCGCTGTGGTGCGACCTGCGGGTCGCCGAGGCCGACGCCACGCTCGGCGTGTTCTGTCGACGGTTCGGGGTGCCCCTGATCGACGGCGGCACGATCCGGCTGCCGCGCTTGATCGGCCTGGCGCGCGCGCTGGATCTGATCCTGACGGGCCGCGCGGTGGCAGCCGACGAGGCGCTCGCGATCGGCCTGGTCAGCCGCGTGGTGCCGCACGGCGAGGCGCGCGCCGCCGCCGAGCAGCTCGCGCGCGAGCTGGCCGCGCTGCCCCAGGCCGCGATGCTCGCCGATCGCGCGAGCGCGTATCGCCAGCACGATCTCGACCTGCCGGCCGCGCTGGCCCAGGAGTTCGAGCTCGGGACGCGCGCGCTCGCCGAGGGGCTCGCGGGCGCCCAGCGGTTCGCCGGCGGCGCCGGCCGCCACGGGGCCTCGTGAAGGCGATCCGCGGCGGCCTCGTGGGGCTCGCGCTGCTCGCGCTGGCGAGCGCGACGACGAGCTGCATCGTCAAGCGGGTGTCCGGACCGCGGCTGACCGGCACGTGCGACGGCGCGTGCGATCACTACGTCCAGTGCAAGCCCGGGCACCCAACGGTCGCCGGTCAGCGGTGCCGCGCGGAGTGCCCGACGGTGTTCGCCGACGCCGAGTCGCTGATGATGTTCGAGAGCCTGTCGTGCCGCGACGCCGTCGAGTACGTCGACGGCACCGGGACCGCCGTCAGATAACTGACGTATACCGTCGGGATGGCGGCAGGTGCCCCGGCGTCGGGAACGCCCGACATGACCCTCGACGGCGAGATCGAGCGCTTCGTCTGGAAGGGCGAGGACTCGACGTTCGTGGTCGCGCGGTTCGTGACGACCGAGAAGGAGGTCGTCACGATCGTCGGCGACATCATCGGCGTCGAGGAGGGCTGGCCGCTCAAGATCCGCGGGCAGTGGGTCACCGATCGCAAGTGGGGCAAGCAGTTCAAGGTCGCCTCGTACCAGCGCAGCTCGCCGGAGACGCTGGTCGGCATCGAGCGCTTCCTCGGCTCGGGCAAGATCAAGGGCATCGGCCCCGAGCTCGCGCGCCGGCTCGTCGCGCACTTCAAGTTCGCGACGCTCGACGTGATCGATCGCCAGCCCGAGCGGCTCGTCGAGGTCCCGGGCATCGGCGCGTCGCGCGCGGCCGGGCTCGCCGCGGCGTTCGCGGAGCATCGCGAGGTGCAGGACGTCATGGTGTTCCTGCACGGCCACGGCGTGTCATCCGCGTATGCCGCGCGGATCTACAAGCGCTACGGCAAGGACACGATCAAGATCGTGCGGGAGAACCCGTATCGCCTCGCGCACGAGGTCTACGGCATCGGGTTTCGCAAGGCCGACGCGATCGCCATGCAGCTCGGGCTCGCGCGCGACGCGCCGGCGCGCCTCGAGGCCGGGATCCTGCACGCGCTCGAGACCAGCGCCGAGGACGGCCACCTGCACGTCCCCGACGACGAGCTGCTCGCGACCGCGTCCGAGCTGCTCGGCGCGGCGTCGACGACGGTGACCATCGATGCCGCGCTCCTGACCCCGCGGCTCGTCGCGCTCGAGACCGGCGGCCTCGTCGTGCGCGAGCTCCTCGGGGCGCGCGGCGCGTGCAGCGCGTTGCCCGTGTTGCACGCCGCCGAGGTCGAGTCGGCGCGGCTGATCGCCGAGCTCGTGCGCACGCCGCCGCGCGGGATGGCGCTCGACGTCCACGCGGCGATCCACGCGTTCCAGTCGGTCACCGGCCTCGAGCTCGCGACCCAGCAGTACCGCGCGGTCGAGGTCTCGCTGCTCGACAAGTGCGTGGTGATCACCGGCGGGCCGGGCGTCGGCAAGACGACGATCGTGAAGGCGATCGTGCACCTGTCGCGGCTCGGGCAGCGCCGGGTCGCGCTCGCAGCGCCGACCGGCCGTGCCGCCAAGCGGCTCGCCGAGGCCACCGAGTGGGAGGCCACGACGATCCATCGCCTGCTCGAGTACCAGCCGCACCTCGGCGGGTTCGCGCGCGATCACGAGAACCCCCTCGACGTCGACGTCGTGATCGTCGACGAGGCGTCGATGATCGACATCCAGCTGTTCCGCTCGCTGCTCGACGCGCTCAAGGCCGGCACCCAGCTCGTGCTGGTCGGCGACGTCGACCAGCTGCCGTCGGTGGGCGCGGGCGCGGTGCTCGGCGACGTGATCGACTCCGGCGCCGCGGTCGTCATCCGGTTGACCGAGATCTTCCGCCAGGCGGCGCAGAGCAAGATCGTGGTGTCGGCGCACCGGATCAACCAGGGCGAGGTGCCGGACCTCGACGCGGCGCCGGACGTCGCGGCCGACTTCTACTTCATCTCGCGGGACGATCCGGCGGCGGCGCGCGAGACCATCGTCGAGCTCGTCGCCGAGCGCATCCCGAAGCGCTTCGGGTTTCAGGCGCACGAGATCCAGGTGCTCGCGCCGATGCACCGCGGCGATCTCGGGACGGCCTCGCTCAACCGCGCGCTGCAGGAGCGCGTGAACCCCAAGGTGGCCGACGTCGCCGACGTCGTGCGCGGCGATCGCGTGTTCCGCCGCGGCGACAAGGTGATGCAGCTCAAGAACGACTACGACAAGGGCGTCTACAACGGCGACATCGGCGCGATCGAGGGGATCGATCGCGACACCGGCGTGATGCGCGTGATGTACGACACGCGCGTCATCGTCTACGACCGCAACGAGCTCGATCAGCTCGTGCACGCCTACGCGGTGAGCATCCACAAGAGCCAGGGCAGCGAGTACGCCGCGGTCGTGATCCCGCTCGTCACCCAGCACTTCGTGATGCTGCAGCGTTCGCTGCTCTACACCGCGGTGACGCGCGGCAAGAAGCTCGTCGTCATCGTCGGCGCGCGGCGCGCGGTCGCGCTCGCGGTCAAGAACGCCGATGCCAAGAAGCGCTACACGTGGCTCGCGGAGCGCCTGCGAACGCTCGCGCCCGCCAACTGATCGCCCGCCCGTTCGCTGCGTCTGAGCTCGTAGGCTGTGCCTACTTCTTCTGCAGGTGACAGTCGAGGCAGCCGAAGCCGTTCGGGTTGTCCTTGCTCATCTCGGTCTCGCCGAGGATCTTCGCCATCTCGGGCTTCACGACCTTGGACATGAAGTCGGCCATCTTGTGGTGCTTGCCGGCCTCGAGCTCCTTGAAGTCGAGCTTGGGCAGCTCCGGCGACGGCATCTCGAACTTCACGGCGTCGGGGTTCTTGCCGTGACACGTCTTGCACGTGATCTTGGCGAACTCCTTGGGATCGAACTCGGCGAACGCCTTGCGCATCGCCGGCATGACCTGCTTCTTCATCACGGCGACCTTGCCGTCGTGATCGAGCTTCTCGAACGGCACGTCACCCGAGGCCGCGCCGGAGCCCGAACCGGAGCCCGAACCCGAGCCGGTGTCCGAACCCGAGCCCGAGCCGGAGCCCGATCCGGAGCCCGATCCGGAGCCCGAGCCCGCGCCGCTCCCGCTCGTGGGGGACGACGCGCTACCGGCGCTGCTGGCGCTGCCGACCGTCGGAGCGGATCCGGCGGAGCCCGGCGATCCGGGACCCTCGGTCGGCTTCGAGGAGCAGGCAGCAACGACGACGGTGATCCAGAGGGCGGCGGCACGCATGCCGCGCATCCTAGCCTTCTCGCTCGACCTCATCCAGCAACTGGACCAACGCGCGCACGCCCTCCTCGGGGAACGCGTTGTAGATGCTCGCGCGCATGCCACCGACGGAGCGATGCCCGGCGAGCCCGCTCATGCCGGCCGCCCTGGCGCGGGCGAGCAGCTTGCCCTCGAGCTCCGGGGTCGCGCCGCGGAACGTCACGTTCATCATCGAGCGCGAGCCCGGCGCGGCGTGGCCGCGCCACACCGCGCTGGCATCGAGGAAGTCGTACAGCACCGCGGCCTTGCGTCGGTTGTGGGCCTCGAGCTGGGCGAGGCCGCCCTGGTCGCGGATCCACGCGAGGACCTCGCCGATCACGAAGACGCCGAACGTGTTCGGCGTGTTGTGCATCGACTGCTCGTCGGCGTACGTCGCGTAGCGCGCGAGCGGCGACAGCTCGGCCGCGGCGGCGCGCGCGGTGTCGAGGAACGACCGGCGGACGATCACGAGGCTGATGCCGGACGGCCCGAGGTTCTTCTGCGCCCCGGCGTAGAGGAGGCCGAGGTTGTCGAGGGGCAGCGGGCGGCTGAAGATGTCGCTCGACGCATCGCAGACGAGCGGGGCAGGGGCGCCGGCCGGCGGCGAGGGCCACTGCGTGCCGTAGATCGTCTCGTTGCTCGTGTAGTGGCAGTAGCGCGGCGCGGCCGACCACGTGGCGTGGGTGGGCGTCGTCGTGAACGCGGGCGCGCCCGAGCAGGCGACGTGGACGTCGCCGATCCGCCGCGCCTCCTCCATCGCCTTGCCGGACCACACGCCGGTGTGGCAGTAGTCGGCCGTCTCGCCGCGGCGCAGGAAGTTCTGCGGCACCATCGCGAAGTGCGGGGTCGCGCCCGCGGTCACGAACAGCACGGCGAACTCGTCGCCGACCCCGCCGACCTCGCGCACGAGCCGCTCGGTGCGCTCGAGCACGCGGCCGAATTCCGGGCCACGGTGCGAGTGCTCGAGGATGCCGATGCCGGATCCATCGAGGTCCCAGATGGCCGCTTGCGCGGCGCGGAGGACGGGCTCGGGCAACATCGCCGGGCCGGACGAAAAATTGAGGGGCCGACTGCTCACGGTCGAACGATCACACGATCAGTGGCTACGCGGCGACACGACGGGCGCGTCGCGCGCCGATCATCGACGCGACGGAACGTCTTCCCAGTAGAACACCGTGATCGCGATGCAGTGGAACGCCTCGTCCGACGACTGCGTGATCACGATGTCGGTGACCTTGCGGGTCTCGCGATACTGCGCCATCCACGCGGTCACCTTCTCGCCGAGCTGCTCGCGGTCCGCGACCATGGTCGCCGAGAAGACCTTGACCCCGTTGAACTTCACGTCTCTCCGGACGACGAGCTGGCCCTGCGTGTTGGCCTGATTCGCTGACATTGTTCCCGACCGTACCAAGAAAAAGTGCGAAAGGAATGCTCAGTCGTCGTCGTCGAGGGCCCGATCGAGCGCATTCGCGAGGCGCTCGGCTTCCGCGGGCGACATCGACGTCGGCGTGAACGCCTTCTCGGCGGTCTCGACCAGCGCGAGCATGCGGGCCTGCTCGACCGACAGCCCCGACTCGTCGGTGGTGATCCACTCGTCGAGATCCTCGGTGAGGCGCTTGCGCTTGCGCTCGTCGGCCTCTTCGGCGGCGGTCCGGTTGGCCTCGTTGAGCGGCTCGACGCCGGCGACCCGCGCGCCGTGGCGGCGATACGTGATCGAGCCGTACGCGTGCGCGATGTCATTACGCATCTCAGACATATTCTGATAGCGTTTGGTGACGTCCTTCTGCATCGCGCGCAGGATGACGCCCTCGGCCATCTCGGTGATCTCGCGGTGGGGCGCGAACTCGCGGGGCGACGGTGGCGGCGTGTTGATGTGCATCGACAGCACCTCGCTCGACTGCGCCGCCTCGAACGGCGGGCGCCCGCACAGCATGTCGAACATGATCACGCCGAGCGAGTACACGTCCGCGCGATGGTCGACGTCCTCGCCGCGCGCGGCCTCGGGCGACATGTACTCGGGCGTGCCGAACACCGCGCCCTGCACGGTCTCGGCGAGCAGCTCGTCCTGGATGAGGACCTTGGCGATGCCGAAGTCGAGCACCTTGACGAAGTCGTACGACTCCTCGCGCTCGGTGATCCACGTCTGATCCGGCGCCATGCGCACGAGGTCGCGCCGGCCGGGCTTCTTGAGCAGCATGATGTTGTCGGGCTTGAGATCGCGATGGATCACGCCGGCGGCGTGCGCGGCCTCGAGCGCGAGCGCGATCTGGTTGGCGACGTTGAGCGCGCGGTGCAGCTCGACCGCGCCGTCCTTCTCGATGAGATCCTCGAGGCTCTTGCCCTCGAGGTACTCCAAGACGAAGCACACCGGGCCGTCGGCCATGATGCCGAAGTCGGTGACGTCGACGATGTTGGCGTGGTTGATCGAGGTCGCCGCGCGGGCCTCGCGCAGGAAGCGGTGGATCGCCTCCTGGTAGCGCGCGAACTGCGGATGCAGGATCTTCACCGCGACGGGACGCTTGATGTAGACGTGCTCGCCCGCGTAGACCGTGCCCATCCCGCCGCGGCCGAGGATCTTGTCGAGCCGGTAGTTGCCGATCGACGTGCCGAGCCGCGCGATGTCCTCCTCCTCGACGAGCACCGCCGAGTCATGAAGGCAGAAGCGCTCGCCGTCAGGGAATCGCGTGTAGCAGCGCGGACAGACCTTCACTTGCCGAAGCGACCCTGCATGAACAGGCTCAGGAAGCGATTGTCGATGGCGCTCTGGCCCTCGGGCGGCTTCACGTTGAGCAACGTGAACTCGAGGCCGACGTCGAGCTTCTGGCTCGGCGAGAACTCGACGCGCCCTGTGACCGGGACCTGGAACGCGCCGGCCGAGGTGTCGAAGTCGGGGATCAGCAGCTGGGCGAAGATCGTGACCGATAGCGGCGGGATCGGGTTGGTCGCGATGCCGAGCGACGGCTTGAGGTCGGGCTTCGCGGTGTTGCCGACGGGCACGTTGGTGAAGACCGCACGCATGCCGCCCATGCCGTCGTCCACCTGCATCTGCGACTGGATCGTGTGATCCCTGGCGATCGAGTTGAAGTCGATGCTCATCAGCGTCTGCAGCGCGACGATCGCGATCTCGGGCTTGATCGCGTAGCGAAACGGGAAGCCGAGGTCGAGCGAGAACTTGGTGTTTCCCGCGTCGTACTTGCCGTTCGGTAGGCTGACGCTCTCGGCACCGGGCGTCGCGCACATCGTCGGCGTGTCGGCCGACGACACCGGCGTGCAGAAGTTCTCGAAGTTGGCGATCGCGTTGCGGTGCACGTTGGCGGCGAGCCGGATGTTGACGAAGTCGTAGGCGAGCGCGCCCTCGAACCCGAAGTACACGCCGAACGCCTTGCCGTTGTAGGCGTTGGTCACGCCGCCGATCAGCGCGAAGTTGTCGGCGTAGCCGTAGATGCCCTCGACGGAGAGCCCGAACGATCCGAACGCGCCCTTCGCGGAGATGTCGGTCCCGAGCGCCACGCGCACCTGCGCGAGCTTCTGGGTCATCGTCAGCGGTCGCGAGATCTCGCGGACCGGGTAGGTCTTGATGTTGTAGAGCCCGCCGGCGGTGACCGGCGGCTGGTCCTTGTCGTCCTCGCCCTCGCCCTCGCCCTCACCGTCGCCGTCGCCGCCGCCGCCACCCTCGGCGCCGTCGCCATCGCCGCCCCCCTCCTCGCCACCATCATCATCGTCGTCGGCGTAGGCCACCTGCGTGTGATACGCGGCATAGCCGAAACCAAGCAGGAGGGACAACGCGAAGCGTTGCCCGCGGGCGAGCGAAGCCAGTCTGACCACCGAGGAAGATACTAACCCAATTGGCGGCATGGATCGCCCGGTGGGCCGAAAACGTCGAAGGGCCCGTCGCTGAAGCGATGGGCCCTTCTGGATAGTCAAAGCTAAGGGGTCGTAGGTCGATATCTTCTGAAAGAAGGTCGAAAGAAGAAGAGGTAGTTACTTCTTCTTCTTCTTCGCCGGCGCCTTCTTGGCGGCCGGCTTCGCCGCCTTCTTGGCGGGCGCCTTCTTGGCGGCCGGCTTCTTCGCCGGCGCCTTCTTCGGAGCAGCCTTCGTCTTCTTGCGCTTGCTGCCGCCGACCTGACGCTCCTTGCGGGCGACGTCGCCGTCACCGTCGAGGTAGTACAGGTACTTGCTGTAGTCCATGTCGATGCCCGCGGCAGCGACCTTGGCAGCTTTGCCCTTCGGTTGACCCGGCTTCTTCCGGGGGGTGGCCCAAACGTCGCCACCCTTGATGTAGTACATCAAATCGTTATCACGCTTGATTCCGAGCTTCGCGATCTTATCGAGACCCATGGTGCAGACCCTCCCTAGGGTAAAATTGGGTGCCCGGACGCTACGGAGGGGGTCTGACATTTGGCGAGCAAAAAATGCTCGTCGGAGATCCGCGGGATCCCTTCTCGGCCCCGACGACGATTGGTCCGGAGGCGAATCGATCGCGATTTCCCGTCGACGAATGCCCTGTGGATAACTAATCCTCGACGGGGAACCGAAATGATCTAAATCCTCGACGAGAAAAGGGAATTTCCCGTCGACGATCGTCAGGGTTTGGCCGGTTTGCGACGAGGTTTCGGGGCCGGCTGGCAGATCAGGACCTGGCTCTCCGACGCGCCGACGAGGGGGGTCGAAAAAAAATCGCCATATCGTGCGAGCACCCGAAATCCGGCGTGCGCGACGAGGGCCTCGAGCTCCGCGGGGAAGAACTTTCGCTGGGACAGGCGGACCACCCGGGTCGGACCCTTGCCGTCGACCGGCTCGTAGTAGAGCCGGATGACCACGATCTGGGAGATCGGATCGTAGACGTGGTTGGTCGAGTAGTAGGTCGGGCGGCCGGTCGCCGGGTCGGTGAACCGGGTCTTGGCCCACCGCTTGTCTGGATCCCGGACGAGCCACGCGAGGTCCGGGTTCTGGACGTCGAAGGCGAAGATGCCGTCGTCGGTGAGCGCGGCGCGCACGCACGCCAGGGATGCGGCCAGCTCGCTGCGCGTGTAGAGGTGCTCGAGGACGTTGAACGCCGCGATCGCGAGCGGGAAGCGCCGGCCGATCGGGGCGAACGACCGCAGGTCGGCGGCCACCGTGGTGATCCGCGGGGCGAGCGTCCGGGTCGTCCGGCTGCGCAGCTGGGCGAGCATCGGCTCGCTGCTGTCGAGGGCGACCACGGTATGACCGTCGCGGGCCAGGGGCAGCGACACTCGCCCGCTGCCGGCGCCCAGCTCGAGGATGCGGTCCCCGGGCTTCGCGTCGGTCGCCGCTCCGAGCTCCTCGCGGGCGAGCGCGCGGTAGAAGTTCACGTCGGCCCGGCGGCGGCGGTACTCGTAGTCGTAGAGCAGGCCGTCGGCGTAGTGCTCGCGGGAGCCCTCGTCGATGTCGCGACCGTCGATCACCGGATCACGCGCGGCGGCGTCCGCCTCGACGACGGCGGCGGCGCTTCTCGCCTTCGGCCTCGCCCTCGCCGGCGGCAGGGCCGTCCTCGCGGCCCTCCTGCGGGGCGATGACCTCGGTCGGGGTGACCTCGCGGCCGGCGGCGACCTCGAGCAGCTCGTGCATCAGGAGCGCGTCGTCGATGGCCTCGCGGCCTCCGCCGAGCTCGGCCTGGACGCCGCGCTTCTTCGCGGCCGCGAGCTTGCGCTGGGCGACGAGCAGGTAGCGCAGGCGCTCGCTGTCCCGGCGGGTGACGTGGAGCTGGACGATCATCGGGTTGGCGAGCTCGTCGATCGCGGCGTGGAGCTCGCCGCCGCGCAGCTCGTCCGGCACGAACGGGGTCAGCACCACGCCGAACGCCACGGCGTTGCTCGGGTCGCGGCCCTCGGCGATCACGCGATCGAGCTGGGCCAGCGTGTCCCAGGCGAGCTGGCGACGCTTCACGAGGTCGTGGCCGCTGGGGAGGAACGACAGGCGGACGGGGGCGGCGATCGGCAACGGCACGATCGGCTCGTCGGCCCACACGCGATGCCACTGCAGCTCCTCGGGATCGAGGACCGCCGCGATGGCCTCCTCGTCCTCGCCGCTGTCGTCCTCCGGCTCGATCGGATCGTCGACGTCGCGCTCGGCGGGGTCGTCCTCGTCGTAGTCGATGCGGGCGACCACGGCGTGCGGCGCGACGCCGCCGGCCGCGGTCGTCGGGTTCGCGGTCGTCGGGGCGCCGGCGCCCTCGAGCAGGCCGGCGAGGTAGGGCGAGAGCACCGCGAGGCTGCCGGTCTCGACCATCAGCTCGAACGACCGCCGGGCGGCGCCGCCGCGCATCAGGCGGTGCATCTCCTCGAGCAGCCGGGGCGGCGCGCACTTGCTGATCTCGCCCCGCCAGCGCAGCAGGGCGCGCTTGGTGACCGTCTCGAACTCGAAGTCGAGCCGGGCGGCGAACTTGATCGCGCGGAGCATGCGGACCGGGTCCTCCTGGAACCGGACCTCGGGGTCGCCGATCGTGCGGACGAGCTTGGCGTCGAGGTCCGCGAGGCCCCCGACGTGGTCGATCACGACCTCCTTCTCGACGTCGTAGAACAGCCCGTTGATCGTGAAGTCGCGTCGGCGGGCGTCCTCGGTCTCGTTGCCGAACACGTTGTCGCGCCGGATCAGCAGGCTGTCGTCGTGCGCGTCCTCCTCGCGGGGGTTGGCGCGGAACGTCGCGGTCTCGATGATCTTCGAGCCGAACACGACGTGGGCGAGCCGGAAGCGGCGGCCGATGATCCGCGAGTTGCGGAACGTCGCCTTGATCTCGTTGGGCGTCGCGCTGGTGGCGACGTCGAAGTCCTTGGGCTTGCGGCCCACCAGCAGGTCGCGGACGCAGCCGCCGACCAGGTACGCCTTGTGGCCCGCGCGGGTGAGCTTGCGGACAACGCGATCTGCGTCGGGGTCGATCGCGGAGCGGTCGAGCTTGGGCATCAAACGACGAAGCCTTAACACAGATTCGCCGGTCGCGGGCCCGCGGGGCCCACAAGCGGCCACAACGCGACCACGACGCGACCACAACGCTACCGCGAGCGCAGCCAGATCTTGCCCCACGGATCGAACGACGCGGCGGTGTCGGCGTCGAGCGTCAGCGCCTCCTTGCCGATCAGCGGCTCGTAGCCGCGCGCGATCACGAGCACCGAGTAGGTCCCGGGGACGGGGACCGGCTGCTTGAGCAGGACCTCGCCCAGCGAGTTCGACCGCCCCCACGACAGCACCTGATCGTCGAGCCGGTTGACGTCGACGTCCTCGGACGACACGCCCTTGCGCAGCACCATCACGAGCGCCTCGGCGATCGGGGCCTCGTTCGCGGCGTCGACGATCTTGGTCGACAGGTGGACGCCCTCCGCGGGAGCCTCGACCGCGACCGGCGCGAGCTCGACGTCGGTGTGGCCCTCGCGCGGGGTCCACCCGGCCGCCGCGATCGCGAGCAGGTCGCTGGCGGTCGACAGCGGGCGGACGAGCCCGACCTGCGTGGTCTCGGTGACCGACGACACGTTGACGCGCGTGCGGAACGCGGCGGCGATCCCGACGAGCTGGCCCTTGTCGTCGACGACCGGCCCGCCGGAGTTCCCGCTGCGGATCGAGGCGTCGGTCTTGATGTAGTCGCGGCCCTGCGCGCCGTCGACGCCGGTGAACCCCTCGACCTCACCCTGCGACAGCGTCAGGCCGCCACCGCCGGCGTCGGGATAGCCGAGCACCCACAGGCGCTGCCCCATGTTGATGTCGGCCTTGCGCGCCTCGGGGAGCGTCTGCCACACGCCGGCGGCCGAAGTCGGCAGCCACGCGCGGCCGTCGAGGTCCATGTCGCACTTGACGAGCGCGAGGTCGACGTCGCGCTGCAGCTTGCTGCGGCTCGGGCGCCCGGCGCACATCAGGGTGGGGGGCTTGTCGGCCTCGGCGAACCGCCCGATCACGAACACGTCGTGGAGGCGCCCGTCCTTGTCGTGGATCACGTGGTACGCGGTGAGGATCGAGCCGTCGCCGCCGACGATGATGCCGGAGCCGCCGCCCTTGACGCGCAGGCGCCCGTCGACGAGGTCGGCGACCACGATCATCACCGTCGACTCGAACGCGCGGCCGACCGGCTTGGGGTAGTTCTGGCGCGACAGCCGCATCGTCTGCGCCTCGATCTGCAGCCCGACGTTGGTGGCGACGCGCAGCGACGGCGCGACGACCTCCTCGACCCGCGCGACCTCCCGTTGCGAGCCAAACAGGGTCAGGACGTAGAGCTGATCCTTGTCCTTGGTGGCGTACTCGACGGCGCGATCGACGCGCGGCGTGTCGCCCTTCTGCGGCGCGTGGGCGAACGTGTACTCGGTGCGCAGCCAGTCGTGGCCCTCGACGTCGACCACGGAGCTGGCGTCCATCTTGTAGAGCTCGCCCCACCGCGTGCGGCGATCGAGGTCGAGGCCCGACACGATGTTGCTCCACGCGGGCTTCTTGTCGATCAGCACCTCGATCCGCGCCGCGGGATCGATCGTCGACGTGAACTCGACGTGGTAGGCGTCTTTTTCGGGATCCTTCGAGCGCGTGGGCACCCCAAAGTCGCGGAGCAGGCGGGAGGGCGCGAACGCGATCGGCTCGGGCGCCAGCCACGCCTGCGAGTGTTCGAACGTCAAGCCGCGCCTGGCGAACGTCACGGTCGGCGGCTGCACCATCTGGGCGTGGATCCGGCCGACGACCATGATGATGATCATCGCGAGCACGATCACGAGGCCGTCGTGGCGGTTGTAGTGACCGCGCAGCTCGGCGAGGTCGGTCTGCGCGCGCTTGCGCAGCCGGTTGATC
>JAPLLF010000488.1 GCA_026387715.1 Pseudomonadota bacterium | reverse complement strand
GGCCCCGAGATGTTCATCGCCCGCCACACCGACCTCGACGTCGTCGTGTGCGCGGTCGACCGGAGCTACTTCGCGCTCCTGGCGATGGACCGCCGCGACCCTTCGCCCGAGACCGAGCCGTTCGCCGACGCGATCGCGACGCTCACCGCGACCGCCGTGGCGATCCGCAAGGAGATCGGGTGAGGCGCGCGCTCGCGATCGGGGCGATCCTCGTCGGGCTGGGGGGCTCGGCCGCGCGCGCGGAGCCGGGCGTGGGCGCCGCGGACGCCGGCGACTACGATCCCCACAGCACGGCGTGGAACGGCATGGCGAGCTTCGTCGGCCTCGCCGAGGGCATGGGCTTCGAGGTCACCCCGCTGCAGACACTCGAGTGGAGCGAGGTGTCCGCCGACGACATCCTGATCTTGATCTACCCGCTGCAGCGCGTCGATCCCGCGCGGCTCGGCGCGTTCGTGACCGCGGGTGGCAACGTCGTGATCGCCGACGACTTCGGCGAGGGCCGCGAGGCGATGGCCGCGCTCGGCCTGTTGCGCGCCGAGGTCGTCGCGCCCCGCGCGACGCGGTTCGAAGGTGGCCGCATCTGGGCGCCGATCGCGACGGCGAAGGCGGAGCATCCGCTCGCGGCCGAGGTCGGTGAGCTGGTGACCAACCACCCGGCCGCGCTGACCCGCGTGCAAGGCGCGACGGTGGTGCTCGGCTTCGAGGAGGGCGCGGTCGTCGTCGCGGGCGAGCGTGGCACCGGCCGGTTCGTCGCGATCAGCGACCCGAGCATCTTCATCAACCGGATGCAGCAGTTCCACGGCGACCTGCAGTTCTCCGCGAACCTGCTGCGCTGGCTCGATCGCGGCCGGCGAGCGCGCCACGTCAAGATCCTCCGCGGCGACGTGCCGATGTTCGGCGATCCGCGCCCGTACATCGACGACGCGCGCGCGGGTGAGGTCGGGCGGTCGGTCGCCGATCTCAACTTCTGGCTCAGCGAGCGCCGCGAGTGGCTGCTCACGGCCAACGCGATGCGGGGCCTCGCGGTCGTCCTCGCGCTGGCCCTGCTGTCGCTCGCGTTCTTCGCGTTGCCGGTGCGCCGCGGTCCGAAGATCGATGGTGGGTGGCTCAAGTTCAACCGCCCCGTGCGCCGCGACGAGCCCCACACGCTCGTGATGGCGCACGACGACAACCTCGGATCCAACCTCGTGCTCGCGTGCGTGCTGCGCGACGTCGCCCAGCACGCGATCGCCGACGTGACCGGCAAGTCCGAACCGCTCTACACCGTGCCGGAGGCCGAGCTCGTGGCGCTGGTCGTCAAGGCGAAGGGCGCCGTCGCGGGCACCGCGCTCGCGCGCGTCTACCGGCGGCTGCGGAACTTGCCGAGTCGCGGGCAAGCGGCGGCGCCGTGGTCGGCGGGTGCGGGGCATCTCCCGCGGCGCGAATTCGACGCGCTCTACAAAGATGTCGGCGACCTGTGTCGTACTCTGGGCGCCAGCTTCGAAGTTTCCTCTGGAACTTGAAAGAGATCACGTCCTCGATGGCCCAGCTCACTCCCGACAAGGTCGCACGCGTCAGCCAGCTCGCCCGGGCGATCACCGAGGAGGTCGGCCGCGCGTTCATCGGCGCTCCCGCGATCACCGAGGCGCTGCTCGTCGCCCTGCTCGCGCGCGGGCACGTGCTCATCGAGGGCTTCCCCGGCGTCGCCAAGACCACGCTGGTCAAGGCGTTCTCGACGACGCTCGGCTGTCACTTCCGCCGCATCCAGTTCACGCCCGACCTGTTGCCGTCGGACATCACCGGCACGTACATCCTCGACATGCGCACGAACACGTTCGTGCTCCGCGAGGGGCCGGTGTTCACGCACGTCCTGCTCGGCGACGAGATCAACCGCGCCCCGGCGAAGACGCAGTCGGCGCTGCTCGAGGCGATGCAGGAGCACCAGGTCACCATCGAGGGTGAGACCAAGACGCTCGCGGAGCCGTTCATCGTGCTCGCGACGCAGAACCCGATCGAGCAGGAGGGCACCTACCCGCTCCCCGAGGCGCAGGTCGATCGCTTCCTCATCAAGCTCCGCATGGGTTACCCGTCGCAGGCCGACGAGAAGCGCATGCTGACGACGTACGACAAGCCGCCGCCGCCGGTGCACGCGGTCGTCGGGCCGAGCGACGTGCTCGAGATGCAGGCGCTGGCGCAGGAGGTGTTCGTCGCGGAGGAGCTCGTCGACTACGTGCTCGGCCTCGTCGGGTTCACCCGCAACCACGCCAAGGTCTACCTCGGCGCGTCGCCGCGGGCCGCGCTCGCGCTCGTCCACGCGAGCAAGGGCCTCGCCCTCCTCAAGGGCCGCGACTTCGTGCTGCCTGACGACATGCGCCTGCTCGCGCCGCTCGTGCTCGGCCACCGCATCCTGATGACGCCCGACGCCGAGCTCGAGGGAACCGCCGGGACCACGGTGGTGTCCGAAGCGCTCGACAAGGTCGCGTACCGGATGCCGAAGCCCCGCTAGCATGATCCCGCGCCTGACCATTCGAGGAAAGTTGCTCCTCGGGACGGCGCTGATGTTCCTCGTCGTCGGCGCGATCCACGGCGCGCCCCCGCTGGTGAGCCTCGCCGGCTCCATCCTCAGCGTGCTGCTCGCGCTGTACCTGGCGTTCTATCCGACCGCGATCTTGTTGCGCCGCAAGAAGATCGAGCTGTCGTGGTGGGTGCCACCCGGCGATCAGCCCGGTGGCGCGCTCGCGGCCGACCGGCCGTTCCAGCTCCACCTCGCGTTTCGCAACCACGGCAGCCGCAACCTGCGCGTGCTGTCGACCCGCATCCTCGCCGCCTCGGGCCTCGCGATCGACGAGGAGCCCCAGGCGACCGTGAAGCGCGGCATGCAGGTCGAGGTCACGACGACCGTGAAGCCGCTGGCGGCCGGGCACCACGTCCTGCACGGAGCCGCGTTGCGGTTCGGCGATGCGCTCGGGCTGTTCGACATCGAGGCGTTCTTCCCGAACCCGATCTCGGTGAAGGTGTTTCCGCGCGCCATCCCGATGCGCGGCGCGACGATCCGCGCGGGTGCCGGCGCACCCCACGAGCAGGTCGGGCTGCACCGCGTGCGCCGGCGCGGCCTGTCCGGGGAGCTCCGCGAGATCCGCGAGCACTCGCACGGCGACCCGTTCAAGTTCATCGCGTGGAAGGCGACCGCGAAGCGCGGCCAGCTGATGGTGCGCGATCTCGAGAACGAGATCGTGACGACCCACGTCGTGCTGCTCGACGTCGGCGCCGGGATGCGCTCGGGACCGCTCGGGCGCGCGCCGCTCGACTGGGCGTGCGACGCGACCGCCGGGCTCGCGAAGAGCGCGATCTCGAACGGCGACCGGATCGGCCTCGTCGCGTTCGACACCCGCCCGATCCTCGAGCTCAAGGTCGACACCGGCCACCACCACTTCCTGCAGATCGTCGATCGGCTCCTCGATACCCGATCGATCGTCGACGAGGATCTGACCGACGTCACCGCCGGGGAGCTCGTCGCGCTGGTCGCGCGCTACCTCGCCCACCAGGAGGCGATCGACGTGCGCATCAAGCTGGCGCCGCCGCTCGACGACGCGCGCTGGAGCTCGATCCAGGCCGGCCCCGACGGTCAGCTCTACGACGTCGCGGCGACCGGCCGGATGTGCAAGCGGCTCAACGAGATCATGCTCGGCCGCGACGACGGCAAGGCCAAGAAGAAGCACGCGGCCCGCTCGACGATCATCGAGACCGACCCGCAGCTCGCCCCGCTGCGGCTGTTCTGCCGGCTGCGCGGCATCGAGCTGCCGTATCGCACCACCTGGGAGCACGGCAAGCGCACCGCCGGGCTCGCCGGCGCGGTCGAGCGCGGGGTCGGCACCGGCCGCCCGGACGTCGCCGTCCTGATCTCGGATCTCGCCGGCATCGTCGAGGACGAGGCCCGGGCCATCAAGGCGCTCGCCCGGCTGCGCCGCGCAGCCAACCAGGTCGTCGTGCTCGTCCCCTCCCCCGTCGCGTTCCTCGCCGCCGCCGCCACCCCGCACGGTCGCCGCGTCCGCGAGCTGATGGTGCGCGATCAGCGGGCCGCGTACTCGCCAGGCCGCAAGCTCCTCATGAAGCACGGCATCGCGGTCGTCGAGGCCTCGCCGGGCGAGAGCCTCGATCGCCTGCTCTCGAACGCGCGCGGCCCGATCCGCCGGCTCGCCTAGCGCACCCTCGGTTGCTGGCCGTGCCCGTGTCTTCTCCGGCCCAACTCCGCTGTGGGAGAACGCGTGGCGCGCTCGCGCTGGGCGAACACACCGCCTTTGGCCGCTCAAACATCCTCGCTGGCTTGGAAGATCGTGAGCTGTCAAAACATCAGAGCGTCCGGGTGGCGCCAGCGAAGTGCTGGGCAGGGGGGCCGCTGCGGAACTCGCGGCCAAAGGGGTGTGGTTCGCCCACCGCGCTCGCTTCGTGCAGGCCTCGAGCGCTCCGAAGAGATCGTCGCCGGCGACGATCCTCGACGGTTGCGTCGCGCTGGCACGCTGGCGGCCCACGACGCCCGTCCTGGGTTCGGTTGAGCGCGGGTGCAATTCGATGATGACGCGGTGGCTCGACACCTCCTCCGATCGGCGTGTCTGCGTTCTACATGCGCATGGTTCGAGCGACTGGCCGGAGACGCCGTCATGGGACGGCGAATGCTTCGCGCTGTTCGTCGCGACCGATTGCGACCTCGATATCGGCTCGCTCCCGGCGCGAGCGCTCTAACAGTGGGGAGCGGGTTGCCAAGACGTCGAGACCGCGTTCGACGACGCGATCGTCGGCGACGGCGGGAGTCGAGAGATCACCAACTCGGCCTGGCCCTCCGACGCAATGGTCTGCGCGATGGTTCGCGATCATCTCGAGTTCGACTCGAGCACGTGCTGGCACTTCCGTTTGTCGAGGCCGACCCAGGAGGCGTTCGCGTTCTGAAACGCCGCGCCGTCGATGTCGGGCGAAGCCACCGTCATCCGCAGAGCCTCCGCGCCCTCGATGCCGCCGAAGACTGATCCGAGGTTCGGATGGCTGTCGGTCGTGAAGAAGACAAACAGCTTCATGTTCCGCATCACCACGTGCCCCGCAGACACGCCCTCGCCAACGACGATCTTGGTATTGGGAGGACCCGAGAGTGGCGCCGAGAGCGGCACGTAAAACAAGTGCGACTGCATCCGCTCATGGAACTCATCGTAGTCGGTGGCGCGCTGATGTTCGGCGATGTCGAAGATCAGATCGTCGATCGATCTAGCTGGCCGTCCGCGAAACAGCTTGCCAAGCATCGAGTCGCACAACGTAACAGCGACGTTGACGATCTGCTACCCCCCGGGCCTGCCGCGCCGGAAGCGAGTAGCCGCGTCGGCAATGGAGGCGACAGCCCACCGGAGCATCATCCGGCCGTTGCACCAGCGCTTCACGCGCGCCGAGATTCGGCGCATCGATCCGATCACGTTCTCGATCGCGCTCGTCGTTGAGAGCTGCCGCGCGAGACGATCCGGCAAGCCTGAGCGTTTCGTCGAGACCCTCCTCAAGTAAGACAGCCGCGCCGGGGTGCTCGTCGCGGAGCCGGCGAACGAGGATGCGCTTGGCGAGCTACGTCGGCGCATCCGTACGCGTCGCGCAGCGCCTGGCGCACCGACGGACGCATGTCTTCTGGCAGCTGGTCGGTGACGTTGCGGCTCTTGTGCTGCTGGCAGCACTGGATCAGCGCACGCGCGCCGAACACGCTGCGGATCGCCTTCGCGAGTGCCTTCGCGCCGTCGACGACGGCGAGGTAGCCCGCGATCGCGCATGTCCGCAAGCAACGCGGTGCAGCTCGCCGCGTTCTCGGTCGCGCCCTCGCGGACGCCAAGCACGTGCTTGTCCCCCTCTGCGTCGAAGCCAAGCGCGACGAGCAGGACGTGATCCTCGCCGACGTACACGCCGTCGATCATCAGCACGATGAGATCGATCGCGGACAGATCGCGGCCGAGCCATTCGGCCATCTGCTTCTCGGTCGCCGCGACGAAGCGGCGGCTGACCGCAGGGCGGCTCGTGCAGCGGGTGACGAGATCGTCGGGCACCGACTCCAGCGAACGCGCGTAGCTCCGCGTCGACACGCCGACGAGCATCTGCTCGACGGCGCGCTCGCGCAGTGGATCCTCGGTGCCTCACCAGCTCGCCGCGCACGCGAGGGTGGGCGTGGGGCCCGGCGCTTGTGTCTTGCAGTCGCACCCGCACCACAGCTCCCGAGGCCCCGGGTTCCCCGAGGCCTGTCTGTCACGCCGAGGCGGAGGCGGGGTGCCCGGCGCTGCCGGCCTTGTGGCCGACGCGCTGGAGGTTCACCGACACGAGCTTGCTGACGCCGGGCTCCTGCATCGTCACGCCGTAGAGCGCATCGGCGGACTCCATCGTGCGCTTGTTGTGCGTGATCACGATGAACTGCGACCGATCGGTCATCTCGCGAACGATCTCGTTGTAGCGATCGACGTTCGCCTCGTCGAGCGGCGCGTCGACCTCGTCGAGGATGCAGAACGGCGACGGCTTGATGAGGAAGATCGAGAACACGAGGGCGACGGCGGTGAGCGCCTTCTCTCCGCCCGAGAGCTGATCGACCGTCGTGTTCTTCTTGCCCGGCGGCTGCCGGACAGCGACAGCGCGGCCTGGCCGCCGCGGAACAGCCGCGGGAACACTTCCTTGAAGGTCGCGTTGATGGCGGTGAACGTGTCCTTGAACAGCTTGCGCGAGGTCTTGTTGATCTTGTCGATCGCCTTCTGCAGCTGGTCGACCGCGCGATCGAGATCGTTGCGCTGTGCGCTGAGGAACTCGAACCGCTGGCTGACCTCGGCGAACTCCTCGATCGCGGTGAGGTTGATGTCGGTCCCCATCCGGTCGATCAGCTCGCGGAGCTCGGAGAGCCGCGCGTCCTCGGTGTCGGTGATCGGCGCGCGCTGGTGGAAGTCGGGGATGACGTCGAGCATCGCGAGCTGGTAACGCTCGAGGATGCCCTCCTCGACGTTGGCGCGCTGCATCGCGATCTGACCCTGGCGCAGCTCGAGGTGCGACAGCTCCTTGGCGAGCGCGTCGGCCTTGACGCGCAGGTCGCGCACCGCGAGCTCGACCTCGGTGAGCCCACCGAGCCGGGCATCGTACGTGGCGCGACCGCTCTCGAGCTCGGCCTGCACGGAGGTCTTGAGCGTGCGCAGCTCGACCTCCTCGGTCGCGAGCTGCTCGCAGTCCGCACGCAGCACGCGCGCGCGCTAGATCGCGGCCTCGATCTCGTGGCGGATGCGCTGGGTCCGGGTGGCGAGCTCGGCGTCGTTGCGCTCGATGCGGAGCGCCGACGACTCGGTCGCGGCGCGCTTCTCGCCGAGCTGGGCGGCGCGCACGCGCGCCTCGATCAGCACCTGCTGCAGGTCCTCCATCCGATCGCGGTGATCCTGGACCTCGGCGAGGAGATCGAGCTGGCGGCGCTCGAGATCGGCGATCTGGTCCTCGGCGAGCCGCTTGCGCTCGCGCGCGGCGGTCTCGTCACCCGCGATCGTGACGAGGCGCTGCTCGAGCTCGAGCTGCTCGTTGCTCAGGTGGTTGAGCCGGTCGCGATGGCGGTCGAGCTCCACGCGGACGCGCACCTCGTCCTTCTCGAAGGACATGATCGCGAGGTCACCCGCGTGCTGCTGCGCGCGGAGGCCCTCGATCGCCTTGGCGACCTGCTTCTGCTCCTGGCGCGCGGTGGTGAGCCGCGCGGTCGCGTCGGCGAGCTGCTCCGACAGCGTCCCGACCATCTCCTCCAGCTCGCGGATCTCGCGCATCTGCGCGAGCACGCCCGCGCCCTGCTTGTCGCGCGAGCCGCCCCACTGCGTGCCGTCCGGATCGACGACGTCCCCGGTGATCGTGACGAGGCGATCGGTCACGCCGCGGGCGTGCCAGTAGAGGGCGCGCTCGAGCGTATCGACGACGTAGATGCCGTCGACGAGGCGCTTGCCGACGTCGGCGTAGCCGTCGGCGAACTCGACGAGCTCGACCATGCGACCGAGGATGCCCTCGCCCGTCGGCTCGATGCGCGGGGGCAACGGGGCTGCGACCAGCACGGGCTCGACCGGCGCTGGCTGGGTCAGATGATCGAGGTCGACGCGGCTCGGGTTGCCCTCGCCACCGTAGGTCTCCCCACCGGCGACCGCGATCGGGGCCGCCACGGCGTCGTCGGACGCCGGCGCGTCGAGGCCATCGTAGCCGGCCGGATCGGTCTCCCAGGCATCGTCGTGAACCGCGACGGCCTCGGCGCCATCGTCGGTCATGTCGGTCACATCGCCATCGTGGCCGTCGTCGACGACCTCGCCGAAGTGGGCGTCGGATGCGCTCGCGACGACGACGTCCGGCGTCACCGTCGCGTCCGCCGCGATGCGGCGATCGTCGACCGGCACGAACGCGCTGCGGCCGCCGCTGTGGCGCTTGAGGAAGTCGATGGCGGCGGTGCCGACCGTGGCTTCCGCGACGAGCACGCCGCCCAGACGATCGCCGAGCGCGACCTCGACCGCGATCTCGAGCGCCTCGGGCGCGCGCACGACGTCGGCGACGATGCCGTGGATCGCCGAGCCCTTCGCGATCTCCTCCATGCGCGTCATGACGGCGCGCGTGCCGCGGGCGAAGCCCTCGTAGCGCTCCTGGATCTCCTGCAGCGACGACAGCCGCGACTGGCGCTTGTTGAGATCGCGCTGGAGGCCGTCGACCTCCTTCTCCGTGCGCGCGACCTCGTCGACGAGCAGCTCGTTGCGAGCCTTGAAGTTCTCGCTCTGATCGCCGAGATCGATGCGCGTCTGGCGCAGCTCGGCGAGCTGCCCGGAGGCCTTCTTGCCCTCGCGATCGAGCTCGTGGACGCGCTCGCTGACCTGCTCGGTCTCGCCGGTGACGCGCTCCATACGACGCGTCGCCTCGTCGCGTCGGCGGCCGAGCGACTCGAGCTGCGCGTCGGCCGTCGCGATCTCGGTGCGGCGTGCGCCGAGGCCGCGGCGCGCCTCGTCGAGCATGCCCTGGGCGTTCGCCAGCATCTGGCGCGCCTCGCTGGTGGTCGCATCGCGCTGGGCGACGTCGGCCTGCTCGCGGTCGACCTGGGCCACCAGCTCGTCGAGCTCGAGGCGCTTGGCCGACAGCTCCTCGGCGCCGCGCTCGCGCTGCGTGTTCAGATCGTCGATCTCGGTGTTCCCCGTGGCGACGCGCGCCTCGAGGTCATCGGCCTCGCGCCGCTCGAACACCTGCTTGCTCTCGGCGAGCTTGAGCCGGTTCTCGAGCTCGTACCCCTGCTCCTGCAACACGACCAGCCGGCGCTCCTCGACGGATAGCTCGGCGCGCTCGGCGAGGACGTGCGCGTCCTTGGTCGTCCACTCGGTGCGCGACAGCGTCTCTTCTTCGCGGGCCTCGCCGAGGCGGTTCGACACGTTGCCACCCTCGGCGGACAGCTCGAGCCACTTGTGCGACGCCTTCCACAGCTCGATGTCGCGCAGCTCCGCGCGATACTTGCGATAGCGCTCCGCCTTCTGCGACTGGCGCCGCAACGTCCCCATCCGCTTGTCGAGCTCGGTCGTGATGTCGTTGACGCGCATCAGGTTCTGGCGTGTCTGATCGAGCTTCTTCTCGGCGGCCTTCTTCTTGGACTTGAACTTCGTGATGCCCGCGGCCTCTTCGATGATCGCGCGGCGATCGGCCGGCCGCGACGACACGATCTGGCCGATGCGGCCCTGCTCGATGATCGCGTACGCCTTGGTGCCGACGCCGGTCCCGAGGAAGAAGTCCGTGATGTCGCGGAGGCGGCACGCGGTCTTGTTGATGAAGTAGTTCGACGTCCCGTCGCGGTACAGCCGGCGCGTGATCGTCACCTCGGTGTAGCGCGCGAAGTCGAACGCCGGCGGCTGATCCGCCAGCATCTCGGCGACCTCCTCGGTCGGCGACGCCATCGGCTTGCCCTCGGCGTCGAGGAACACGGCCCTGACCTCGTCGGTCTCGGCGGCAGCGGGCGCATCGGTGAGCTCGGCGGCCGGCGCGACCTCGGTCGCGACCGATCCCTCCGCGAGGAGCTCGGCCGGGGCGTCCTCATCGGGGAGCGCCTCGATCGCGCGCTCGGTCTCGGCCTCGTCCGAGCTCTTCTCGATGGCGAGCCGCTCGTGCGAGAAGCCGACGTCGTCGCACGTGATCGAGACCTCGGCCATCGGCGCGGGCCCGCGCGACTCGGAGCCGGCGAAGATGACGTCTTCCATCGCCTTGCCGCGGAGGTGCTTGGCGCTCTGCTCGCCCATGCACCAGCGGATCGCATCGACGATGTTGCTCTTCCCGCAGCCGTTGGGCCCGACCACACCCGTGATCGACTCCCCGATCTGCACGACCGCCCGGTCGCAGAACGACTTGAAGCCGATGATCTCGACGCGCTTGATCTTCATGGACCTGGCGACCTTGAACGATCCCTATGACATTTCAGATCCCTCCCCCTTCGCCACGCAGCAGGCCAGCAAGATCAGTGGGTTACGAAGCGCGTCAACCGGCCATGCCAAAACGACGCCGTTCTGGACGTGTTCTGGGAAACGTAAGCGCCGACGTGAACGCAAACGACGTCGTTTGCGTTTACGTCGGCGTTTGGGTTTACGACAGAGCGCTAACCGCCCGGACTCGACCTACGGCGTGGTCGTCTGCTTCTTGAGGATCTCGAGGTTCTTGCAGCCCGGCTCGCTGCCGAGCTTGCAGGCCTTCGCGAGCAACGTCAGCGCCATCTTGACGTCCTTGGCCACTGGCTTGCCCTCGTAATACATGATCGCCTGCTCGGTGCAGCCCTTCGGCTGATCGAGCTCGCACGCACGCTTGAACGAGTCGAAGGCCTGTTGCAGATCGACGGCCCGGCCCTCGCCGAGGCGGAACACGTTGCCCTGGTTGAAGCAGCCCATGCCGTCCTTGAGCGTGCAGGCCTTGGTGTAGAGCGCGAGCGCGCGATCGTTGTCGACGGCGTCCGCACCCTCGTCGCCGGACGACCACGACGCGCCGAGGTCGTTGCAGCTCGGACCGTCGTCGAGCTCACAGCCCCGCTCGCGCAGCGCGCGGCCCTTGGCGAGATCTTCCTTGGTGCGGACGACGCGCGCGCTGCCGTCGCCCTTGACCATGAGGCCGCCCGCGGCGCCACACGATCCGCCGTGCTTGGCCGTGCATCCCTTCACGAACCACGCGAGCGCGCGTGCGGGTTCCTTGGCCGCGCTCCCGGCCTTGAAGCAGGCCTCGCCCTTGCCGGTATCGCATGCCTTCTCCGTCGGTGTTGGGGGCGCGACCGGGCGGTTCTTGCCCAGGTCGGCGGCGGCGGTCAACGGAGCGGTCAACGGGAGGAAGACCAGGGCGACGATCACGCGTCGTTGCATCCCGTGATGCTACACCGTTAGATCTCACCGTGTCCGACGCGTTCATTCTCGCGACGAGTCGCACCCCTCGGGGCAAGGGGTCGGCGCGTGGGGCGCTGCACGAGATCGCGCCGGTCCGCCTGGTCGCCGAGCTGCTCCCCACGCTGCCGACCGCCGCGCGCGACGCGGTCGACGACGTCATCCTCGGGTGCGCGACGCAGATCGACGAGCAAGGGGCGAACCTCGCGCGCAGCGCCACCCTGCTCGCCGGCCTCGACCCGGGCGTCCCGGCCGTCACCATCAACCGGTTCTGCGCGTCGGGGCTCGACGCCGCCAA
>JAPLLF010000148.1 GCA_026387715.1 Pseudomonadota bacterium | reverse complement strand
GGTGTAGTGCGACAGCGCGTTGACGCTCTTGATCGAGAGCATCGGGCCTTCGAACGTCGACATGCCGTAGAACGTCAACCCGACCACGAAGAACTTGAGGACCGGCTCCTCGGCGACCTTGCCCCACGCGCCGCGCAGCGTGAGCAGGCCGTTGATCATGCCGCCCCAGGACGGCATCCACAGCATCACCGAGAAGATCATCCCGAGCATCGACGCCCACTGCGGCAGCGCCGTGTAGTGGAGGTGGTGCGGGCCCGCCCAGATGTAGATGAAGACGAGCGACCAGAAGTGGACGATCGAGAGCCGGTAGCTGAACACCGGGCGCTCCGCTGCCTTCGGCAGGAAGTAGTACATGAGCCCGAGGAACGGCGTCGTGAGCACGAACGCGACGGCGTTGTGGCCGTACCACCACTGGATGAAGGCGTCCTGGACACCCGAGAAGATCGAGTAGCTCTTGAACAGCCCCGCGGGGATCACGAGGTTGTTGACGATGTGGAGGATCGCGATCGTGACGATCGAGGCGATGTAGAACCACAGCGCGACGTAGAGGTGCTTCTCGCGGCGGTTTCGCACCATCGCGAAGAAGTTCACCGCGAACACGACCCAGACGACCGTGATCATGATGTCGATCGGCCACTCGAGCTCGGCGTACTCCTTGCCTTGCGTGTAGCCGAGCGGCAGGGTGATCGCGGCGGCGACGATGATGGCCTGCCAGCCCCAGAAGTGGATCTTCGACAAGCGATCGATCGGGCGCGCCTTGAGCAAGCGCTGCGACGAGTAGTAGACCGCCGCGAAGATCGCGTTGGCGGCGAACGCGAAGATCACCGCGTTGGTGTGCAGCGGGCGCAGGCGGCCGAACGTGAAGTACTCGCCGATGTTGAGCTGGGGGACCGCGAGCTGCAGCGCACACCAGAGGCCGACGAGCATGCCGACACCACCCCAGACGATCGTCGCGGTGACGAAGCGTCGGACGATCGCGTCGTCGTATTGGATCGATTCACTTCTTTCCATGGTCGCAGTCCGTGTCTGCAACCACCGCGCCGCGTTTGCGCGGAGCTTTGCGTGCGGTGCGCGCTGAATCTGCTACCGCAGCGCGCCATCGCGCCGATTCTGCGCGGTTCTTCGCCCGGCGACGGCCTCGGCGCTGGCATCCCACGTGCTGGACAGTCTCCCATGCAGGAAGCTCCGCGTGATCAGACGCTCATCGTCGCGCTCTACGCTGTCGAGGTCACGGTCATCGTCGTCGGCTTCATGATGGTGCTCGTGATCGCGTTCATGCGCTGATCTCGAACCCAGCTCAGCGCGGCAGGGCGATGGCGATCGTCGTGCCGTTCGGGCTGCTCTGGATGTCGATCGAGCCGCCGTGCATCGCGACGTAGCTGTGCGCGATCGACATGCCGAGCCCGACGCTGGTGTCCTTCGTCGTGAAGAACGGATCGTAGACCCGCGCCCGGACCGCGTCGGCCATCCCGGCGCCATCGTCGGTGACCTCGAGGTAGAGGTAGTCGTCGTCGGCGCGGGTCGCGATCGTCACGCGGCGGGCCTCCGCCTCGATCGCGTTGCGGATCAGCTGCTGGAGGATCTGGTGCAGCTTCCCGGCGTCGACGTTGGCGTGAACGCCGGTCGTGTCGTCGAACACGAGCTCGCAGCTCGCCACGTTCGCGACCGGCCGCTCGAGGTCGATCACGTTGCGCGCGAGCGCGGTCACGTCGGTGTCGGAGCGGCGGAGATCGGGCGAGCGCGCGAAGTGGACGAAGTGGTCGAGCAGCGCGCCCAGGCGGGCCATCTCCTGGTTGGCGAGGGCGGTCGGCTCGCGCAGCTTGGGATCGTCCGAGGTGCGCTTGACGCGACGCTCGAGCAGCTCGAGCTGTAGGCGGGCGGCGTTGAGGGGGTTGCGCACCTCGTGCGCGAGGCCCGCGCTCAACGTCTGGATCGCGGCGATCCGATCCGCCTGGATCTGACGCTCGCGCTCGACGAGCTTCGCCTCGGAGTCGAGCTGGTAGCTCCGCAGCATCAGGGCGAGCTCGACGTCGAACAGCTTGTCGAGCGATCGCGCCACGAGCAGCGCGACCTCGGGTGGATACATCGCGATGATCTGATCGAGGTACGCGGTGCGCACGACGCTCATCGCGGTGAACATGTAGTGCTGGGCGAGCCCGATCTGGACGTGCCGGCGGCCGATGCGCGAGCGCTTCTCGTAGAACTCGTCGTCGAACACGCCGGTGAGGCCAGAGGCCATCCAGTCGATCAGCGTCAGCCGCAGGCGCTCGACCTGCGCGGGGCTCGACAGCATCGCCGCGGTCCCGGGGTTCGCCCACAGGGCAGAGTAGAACCGGTCCGCGATCGCGGGGAAGTGAGGCTCGAGGTTGGTCCGGAGACCGAGGAGTCGCTCGCGATCGCGATCGTCGAACTGTACGTACGCGACGATCTCATCGAGGATCGCGGTCATGACTTGCGTAGGGACGCTTTGTCCTTGTCCTTGTCCTGGTTCTTGTCCTTCACGACGTTGACGTCCGACCGTGGCGCCTCGTTGTACTCGTGGAGCCGGTACTGGATCGTGCGCGTCCCGATGCCGAGGATCTCGGCGGCCTTCGACGTCGACCCACCGGTCGACTTCATCGTCTCGAGGATCGCGTAACGCTCGATCTCGGCCATCGTCGAGCCCGGGATCGCCGGGAAGCCCGCGGGGGCGTCGCTCGGCCGGATCGACGGTGGGAGGTTCCTGGCCTCGATGACGTTCGTGGTCGTCAGCACGACGGCGCGCTCGATCGCGTTCTCGAGCTCGCGGACGTTGCCGGGCCAGGCGTAGTTGCACAGCAGATCGAGCGCGTCGGGCGAGACCGACTCGATCGGCTTGCCGTTCTCCTTCGCGTAGCGATCGATGAAGAACCGCACGAGGGCGGGGATGTCGGTGCGACGATCGCGGAGCGGGGGCATCTCGAGCGCGACGACGTTGAGGCGATAGAACAGATCCTCGCGGAACTTGCCGCGCGCGACCTCCTCGGTGAGGTTGCGGTTGGTGGCCGCGATCACGCGCACGTCGACGCGGATGGTCTGCGTGCCGCCGACGCGCTCGAACTCGTGCTCCTGGAGGAAGCGGAGCAGCTTGACCTGGATCGCCGGGGAGATCTCGCCGATCTCGTCGAGGAACAGCGTCCCGCCGTCGGCGAGGGAGAACCGACCGTCCTTGCGCGCTGCGGCGCCCGTGAACGAGCCGCGCTCGTGGCCGAACAGCTCGCTCTCGAGCAGGCTCTCGGCCAGCGCCGCGCAGTGCAGCTTGATGAACGGCCCGTTCGCGCGGGGCGAGCGCTGGTGGAGGGCGTTGGCGACGAGCTCCTTGCCGGTGCCGCTCTCGCCCGTGATGAGGACGGTCGCCTTGCTCGGCGCGACCTGCTCGACGATCTCGAAGACCTGCTGCATGACCGGCGCGACGCCGACGAGGTTGTTCGGGGCCGCGCGGTCGCGCACCCGCGCGCGGAGGTGACGGGTCTCGCGCTCCAGCTTGCCGTGCTCGAGCACCTTGTCGACGACGACGAGCAGCTCGTCGAAGTTGAGCGGCTTGGTTAGGTAGTCGGCGGCGCCGGCGCGCATCGCCGTCACCGCGGTCTCGACCGCGCCGAACGCGGTCATGACGATCACCTCGGCCCGATCCTCCTGGAGGCGGAGCTTCTTCACGAGCTCGATGCCATCCATGCCAGGCATCTTCAGATCGGTGACCACGACATGTGGTAAGAACGTTTCGTACTTGCCGAGTGCCTTGAAGGCATCCGCTGCAGTCTCGACCTCGAAGCCCTCGTCACGCAGCAGCTCGGCGAGAGCGGTGCGGGCGTTGACTTCATCATCAACGACAAGGATTCGACCGGAGCGAGTCATCGAGGCTTTGCTCAAGCTGGAACCGTGCCACGAATTCCGAGCGCTACCGCGCACCGTTTGCGCGCAACCCGCCAGCGAACGGGCTTCTCGTGCAGATTTTGCGCGGTCTCAGGGATGTGGTGGCGTGCGCCCGATCGCGTGACAGGCGACACAGGTCGACAGGATCTCGGCGTAGGCGGTCGTGCGCGTGGCGAGCTCGATCACCCCGGGACGCTTCTTGGTGTCCGCCGCGATGCGCTGAAGGCGGTTCGCGAAGGTCGTGCGCTCGGCGCCGAGGTCCTTGGCCGGCAACGGCGTGGAGGCGAGCACGTCGAGTCCGGCGCGCCACGAGGCATCGGCATCGCCGACCATGCCTTCCCACAACCGCTCCGTGGCCCACAGGTGGCGAAGCATGCGCGCGTCGATCGTCGCGCGATCGGGGGGCACCGGCGGCCACTTGAGGAACTCCGGCTGCGCGCTGGACTCGACATGACACGTCGCGCAGGCGGCCAGCAAGGTGGCATCGTGGCGCACCGCCTCGTCGATGGTCTTGGCCCCGGCGATCTCGAGCGCTCGCGCCCGCACCAGCACGGCCTGCTTCACCAGCTGTGGCACCCCGGGCTCGTCGGGCGCCTGCGCGAGGGCACGCGCGAGGTCCTTCGCGGCATCGAGCCGCCCCGCGAGGAGGTTTCGCTCCATCGTCTGCACGAGCCCGAAGTTCTCGTGCATGTGGAAGCGGGTCATCATGTCGTCTTCGAAGCGCGCGTCCGGCTCGGCTGGCCTGGGTGGCTTCGGTAGCTCGACCTGCTTGGGCTGCTTGGGCTGCGGCTGCGGCTGCTTCCGCGCCGCGTCGGGCTTCTTCGGTGGCGTCGGATCCGCCTCGCTGGCGGCGCAGGCCCCGAGTCCGAGCCCGACGAGCGCGACGATCATGATCCTGCGGATCACGCGTCGACCACGCGCAGCCGGTCGAGCTCCGCGCAGATCGCCTCGAGCTCTTGCGCCTCGCGGAGGTCGATCGGATCGAGAGGGGCGAACGTCGACGCGGGATCGCATGCGAGCAATTCTAGGCGATCGAGGGTCTGGGCGTTGCGTCGAAACAGGTCGGCGAGCCGCGACTCGAGCTCGATCCGTCGTGCGTCCGAGGGCTGGATCCGCGACCTCATGCAAGCTCCTTCACGTGTGGGTGTGGGGATGGGTGGCCGCGCCGATGCTGCGCGGCTCGACGCGCACGCGCAGCTGGTCGGCGAACGCGTCGACGGCGACGTCGTCGGTGAACTGGTGGTCGCGGGAGGTGTCCGTGGGGTGGCCGGCCGCCTTGCTGATCTGCTTCATCACCCAGCGCCGCACGTGGCCGTAGCGGCGATACGGCAGCGCCCCGGCGAAGCCCGCCGCCTCGGTGGGGGTCCACGCGAGCTGCGTGAAGAGCCGCGCGTTGTAGCCGCTGGGATCACAGCCGAGTCCCTGCGGCAGATCGGCGGCCGCCATGCTCACCGAGAAGAACCCGGTGGGCATCCCCAGGAGCGCCATGCGCTGGTCGCGCAGGTAGTCGACCACGCTGGTCGCAAACCGACCGAACTCGACGCGCGAGCCCACGATCACGACGTCGTAGTCCGCGGCCGGGGGATAGATCCTCGCGTCTTGGACCTCACCCTGCGCGTCGACGACGTCGACCCGATGGCCGAACGCGCGCAAACGCCGCGCGATCCGATCCGCGATCGCGCGGGTCGTGCCGAAGTGGCTCGCGCACAGGATGAGAAACCGACTCATGCCACGTCGCTTTGCAATGGTCGGGCCGCGTGCGGCAACGTGACGTCGCAGCGCGTGCCGGTGGGGGAGGACGCTACCTCGATCGTGCCTCCGTGCAACGTCACGAGCGACCAAACGATCGACATCCCGAGGCCGGTGCCGGTGTCCTTCGTGGAGAAGAACGGCTCGAACATGCGCGCGCGGATGGCGTCGGGGATGCCGGGGCCGTCGTCCTCGACGATCACGTGGATGAGATCGGCGTCGCGCGCGACGCAGATGTCGACGCGACCGCCCACGCTGACGGCCTCGATCGCGTTGCGCACGAGGTTCTGGACGACCCGCGTGATCTTCGCGGAGTCGAAGCTGGCCTCGAGCTGTTCGGGTGCGTCGGCGAGGATCAGGGCGACCTCGCGGCGCGTGGCGAGCTCGTCCTCGAGCTCGAGCGCGTCGGCCACGACGGCGACGAGGTCGTGAACCTCGACGACGAGCATCGTGGGCTCCGCGAACACCAGGAAGTCATCGATGAGCGCGTCGAGGCGCTCGAGCTCCTGGCTGGCGAGCAGGGCGGGCTCGGCGAGCGTGTGGAGCTCGTTTGGCTTGCGGAGGCGGCGCCCGAGCACCTCGAGCTGGAGCTTCGCCGAGTTGATCGGGTTGCGCAGCTCGTGTGCCAGGCCCGCCGACAGGGTCTGCATCGCGACGAACTGCTCGCTGCGCAGCCGGCGCTCGCGGGTCACGAGGCGCGCCTGCGTATCGCGGTGACAGGCGTGCTGCATCACGGCGAGCTCGAGGTCGAGCAGCTTGTCCATCGAGCGAAGGAAGATCGGGGCCTGGGCGCCGAGGCGCTCCATGATCACGTCGGCGTAGCCCGCCCGGACCGCGCTCACCGCGGCGATCATGAGGTGGGTCGGGATCTCGAGCTCGGCGTGCCGATGCCCGATCCGCGTGAGCGTCTGGTAGAAGCTGCGGTCCCACGGTCCGGTCAGCCCGGCCTTCATCCAGTCGATCACCAGGGCTTGATGGCCGGCGCAGTCGACGATCGTGGCGCAGAACCCCGCGGCGATGCGCTCGAAGTGGGGGACGAGGAGCGGCGCGAGCTCGCGGATGTGGTCGTGGTCGGCCGGGCCGAAGGCGATACTCGCGCTGAGCTGATCGAACACGTCCGGCACCAACGTGGTCACGAGCCAGAATCGTGCCGTCGCGGAACGACGCTTTCGGGCCGTGCTTGCGATAGTGACCGCATGGCCGAAGCCGTCTGTTTGTTGTGCGGTGAAGTCGACGCGAAGGAGCTCCTCGCGAGCGGGCGGCTCTGCCGGAGCTGCCTCAACCGCGAGCACATCGCGCACTCGGTGGCCCGGCTCGAGGTGGAGCGTGGCGAGCTGACCGTCCTCGAGTCCGAGATCGCGAAGCACGCGAGCTCGCACCTCGCGATCGCGCGCAATACCGACGCGGCGTTCGAGCGCAGCAAGACGTTCGGTGATCGGGTCGCGGATCGGGTCGCGGGGGTCGGTGGCTCGTGGAGGTTCGTGATCGGCTTCTTCGTCGTGCTGGTCGGCTGGATCGCGATCAACGTCGGGATGGCGCGGGGCGCCTTCGATCCGTATCCGTTCATCTTGCTCAACCTCGTGCTGTCGACACTCGCAGCGGTACAGGCCCCGATCATCATGATGTCGCAGAACCGGGTCTCGGCGCGCGACCGCTCCCAGGCGGACGAGGACTACCGCACCAACCTCAAGGCCGAGCTCGAGATCGCGAGCCTGCACGAGAAGATCGATCACCTGCTGCACTCCCAGTGGGAGCAGCTGATCGAGATGCAGACGACGCAGCTCGATCTACTCGAGCAGCTCGCGGAGAAGCACGGCTACTTGCGGACGTGACGCCGGACCATCACGAGCGCGGTCTGGTCCCGTCCGACGCACAGGATCTGGGTGGAGGGGGCTCGATCGCGGCGATCGAGCCGGGCCGCGCACGTTCGTGGGCACGTGACCTCGGAGGCTGGCTCGAACCGCGAGCACGAGACGATCAGGCGCCCGTACGAATCCTCCTCCAGCTCGATCTGTTCCAGATGTGCTGTATCCGGGCACGTGACCAGCATCTGGTTGGGCATGACCGTGGAGACATGCAGTCGACGTGCCTTCAGTCCTCAGGGAGATGCACGGTCGTTTCGCGCGGAATTTGCGGTCCGGCTGCTCCAGGGCGCAGCCTCTGCGCGAGGCTCCATGGCGGCGAACACGTCGTCCGCGCTCATCGGATCGAGCCAGCCCAGCTCGAGGCTACGCGCGGCGATCTCGAGCAGGTGGGCGTGGCCGGTGAGCCCGCGCTGGCGAACCGTCGCGACGGCGTGACGTGCGAACCACGGTGGGGCGACCCCGAACAGCTCGGCGTCGGGGCGCGCGTGCAAGTACGTGATCCAGCAACGGTGCCACAGCGCCCGGATCCCGTGTGACCAGATGGAGCGGTCCGTCGCGCACGCCAGATGCGCGCACATGAAGGCCATCAGGTCCTCGCATGGATCGCCGATCGCGCGACGCCCCGGCTCCACGATCAGCGTGTCCCCGACGAAGGTCAGGTGGTCGGGCAGGAACCGTCCGTGGATGCGGGTGGCGCGATCATCGTCGGGAAACGACCACTTGCGGCACTGGTAGACGATCGTCTCGATCCAGTCGGTCGCCTCGGGGTTCGAGGCGATGGCCTCGGCATCCGACGTGATGCCGGCCAGGAGCGCGCGGATCTCGTGCTCGTACGCGCCGGGCTCGCTCAGCTCGGTGTCGCGCAGGTGCGATTCGGGCCCTTGGTGGGCGGTGAGCGCGACGTGGTGCGTCGCGAGGAAGCAAGCCGCGGCATCGACATGGACGAGATCCGTCCGGGTCCCACCATGGCTCACGATCCGTTCGAGGTCGTCGACGTAGGTCATGCGGGTCGTCGGATGCAGTAGTCGCGCCCACGCGCTACCGGATGACGAGGACGGGACAGTGGGCGTGGCGGACGACGGTCTCCGCGACGCTGCCGACCAGGGCCCGCGACAGGCCACGCCGTCCGTGGGTGCCGACGACGAGCAGGTCGGCGCCGACCTGCACGCCGGTGTTGATGATGACCTCGCGCGGATCGCCGGTGTTCATGATCGTCTTGAACGTGCCCTGCGGGTAGCGGGCGACGAGCTTGTCGATCTGCTCCTGGTTGGTCCGCACGATCGACTCCATCATGCTGTTGGTGATCGCCAGGCCGATCTCGGGGATGCCGGTGATGGAGATCGGGATCGCGTTGACGACGAACAGCTTGGCGGCGAACGCCTGGGCGAGCCCGACCGCGTAGTCGACCGCATGATCTGCGGCCTCGCTGAAGTCGGTCGCGACCAGAATCGTGGTGGGAGTCTTCATGCCTCCTCTCTGGTTCACGATCCGGGCCGCCGCGACTTGGCTCGTATCGTGAAAGTTGGGCTGGTCATGGAGAGACCCATTCAGACCCTCGTCGCCTTCGACTTCTCACCCAGCTCCGCCTGCGCGCTCGAGCGCGCGGTCGACGTCGCGGCCCGTGCGCCCCAGCACGTGCTTCATATCGTCGCAGCGATCGATCCCCACGATCGGCTGTCGGTGCTGACGGCCGGTGAGGCGCCGACGTACGAGACGGCCGAGCGGGTTCACCAGCTGATCGTGCGTCACGTGACGGCGGCGTTCGCGGGCCGGCCGACCGCCGCCGACGTGAAGTTCTTCGTCCACGCGCGGATCGGCAAGCCGGTGAAGGAGATCCTCGACGTCGCGGAGGAGATCGGCGCCGACCTGATCTTCATCGGCAACCACGGCAACACCGGCGTGGAGCGGTTCCTCCTCGGCTCGATCTCCGAGCGGGTGGTCCGCGAGGCGCGGTGTCCCGTCATGGTCGCGCGCGCCAAGACCTACAAGGACGTGGAGCTCGCCCCGGTCGTGTTCTACGACCACGAGCGCGCGCCCCATCGCGCGCCCCATCGCGCGCCCCACAGCTACTCGTACTCGAACCGTCAGGTGATCAGCCAACCACCCCCGGAATGGACTGCCGGCTGACGGGAGTGTGGTTATAGTGTCGGTGCATGGTGTCGGCGTCGATCCTCGTCGCAGACGATAACGCAGAGAATCGGGCGCTCGCGCGCGCGACGCTCGACGACGAGGGCTATCGGGTCACGCTCGCCAACAACGGGGAGGAGGCCGTCGCGCGCGCGACCGCAGACCGCCCCGACTGCATCCTGATGGACATCCGGATGCCCGTCGTCGACGGCATCGCCGCATGCACCCGCATCCGCGCGCTCCCCGGCGGCGACGACATCGCGATCATCTTCGTGACCGCCCAGCGGGACGTCGAGACCTTCGATCGCGCGGTCGCCGCGGGCGGTGACGACTTCATCACCAAGCCCTATCGCCCCCGACGAGCTCCTCGTCCGGGTCCAGACCGCGCTGCGGTTGCGGCGGATCGCGGTGGAGCGCAGCGCGCTGTTCGCCGAGCTCAAGCAGCAGCGCGATCGGCTCCAGCGGCTCGAGCTCCAGAAGGAGCAGCTCGTCGCGTTCCTGGTACACGATCTCAAGAACCCGGTGCACGCGATCGATCTCTACGCGCAGATCGTCAAGCGCGCCGCCGACGATCCGGATCGGGTGCGCGTCGCCGCGTCGAAGATCAGCGAGGAGGCCCACGCGCTCGTGCGGATGATCACGAACCTGCTCGACATCAGCAGGGCGGACGAGGCCCAGCTCGCGCCGACGCGGTGCGAGGTCGATCTGTCCGAGCTCGTCGAGCGCGCCCGGGGAGAGCTCGCGGTGCGGGCCGAGGCGACGAGCGTGCGGCTCGACATGAGCCTGCCCCCGACGCGGGTGCTCGTCGATCCGGACCTGATCTCGCGGGTCGTCGTGAACCTGGTCGATAACGCGATCCGCCACGCCCCCGAGGCGTCGATCGTCCGGACGACCGCGATCCGGCAGGGTGACCACGTCGAGATCCGGATCGCGGACAGCGGCCCGGGCATCCCCAGCGATCAGCGCACCACGGTGTTCGAGCGCTTCCAGCGCTCGGGCGATCACGCGACGCGCAGCAATCGCGGGCTCGGCCTCGCGTTCTGCAAGCTGGCGGTCGAAGCTCACGGTGGAACGATCTGGGTCGAGGACGGCGCTCCTGGCGCGGTGTTCTGCGTGAGGTTGCCCGATGTTCGAGCATGACGACGTCGAGCTCTCGTTCCGGGATCTCATCGAGACCGCACCGGACGGCGTGCTCGTCTGCGATCATCGGGTGATCCGGCTGGTCAACGCCGAAGCCCAGCGGATGTTCGGTTACGCGCGGGAGGAGCTCGTCGGTCAACCCATCGAGCTGCTCATCCCGGAGAGCGTGCGCGGGCGCCACGTCACGCACGTCGCTGGCTACACCCAGAAGCCCACGCTCCGCCCCATGGGGATCGGGCGCGAGCTCGTCGGGCGCCGCAAGGATGGCACCGAGCTGCCGATCGAGATCAGCCTGTCGCCGACCCAGAGGGCCGGGGGGATCCTGGTCACGGCCGTGGTGCGCGACGTCAGCCAGCGCCGCGCGCTCGAGCGCGACAACCGACGCGCGAACGCGTATCTGATCTCCGCGGTCGACTCGGTGCAGGATGCGTT
>JAPLLF010000819.1 GCA_026387715.1 Pseudomonadota bacterium | reverse complement strand
AAAGGCACGCGCGCTCCCAGCCGACTCGGCGCGCGCAGGACCTCCACGTCCGGCGGCGCGAACGCGTGCCCCTCGATGCAGTCGACGACCCGGCCGAAGTCGTCCATGACGTCTTCGACCACGGTCTGGTCGATGTCGATGGCGATCACGGGCTCCCAGTCATCGAGGGCGCGCTTGATACGCCTCGGATCACCGGACGACAACGCATGCTTCAAAGCCCGAGGCGGCTTCGTCGCCACCAGCGCGACGGCGTCGACGGGCTGGCCCCGAAGTGTCTGCCAGATGTGCGCGTAGACGTTGAGCTGCCGGAAGTGCGGCTCGCCGTGCTCGCGGAAGATCTGCGGGATGGGGCCGTGCTCCGCGGCGATCAGCTTGTCGGTGTCGGCGAACGGGACGTCGAGCGAGCGCTGAGCGTCCTTCGGCAGGCGGGCGAGCTCGGTGAGGGCGGCGCCGAACGCGACGTTGACCCGGGCGCGGCCGTTGATGGCCCAGCCGTTGGCGTCGAGGATCGGGCCCATGTTGCGGCGGCGGAGCTTGAGCCACGCGAGCAGCATGGACGGTCCGGAGATCAGGAGAAACACGGCGGCGATGCCGAACGGGATCCAGGGGCCGAGGCCGAACAGGGTGGCGAACAGGGCGCCGAACAGGGTGCCGATGCCGCCGATCGCGACGCCCAATGCGGCGACGGTGCCGAGATCGATCTTCTTGGCCGGCGCGGCGGGCGCGGCCGGGGGCGCGGGCGTGGGGTCAGCGATCGCGGCGCCGGCGGCGTCGACGTGGCCCATCGACTTGGACTCGGCGGCCTGCTCGCGCTTGGTGACGTTGTCCTCGACGACCTTGATGAGCTTCTTGTAGGGCGTCCAGAACGCCTCGCGGATGCTGATCGGGTTGCCGATGATCTTGGCGATCGTGGCGTCCCAGTCCTGGCCCTGGCGGTCGTAGAACAGGCCGTTGCGGCCGACGAAGATGTTGTCGGAGTCGCCGTTGGTGACCGCGACGGCGACCTGCTGCTTGGCGCCGCCGTGCCGCGAGATGTCGCAGTACGCGAGGTAGGAGTCGGACGAGCCGGCGAGCGCGGCGTGCTTGCCGGCGTCGCTGACGGCGACGGTGAGGTGCATCGCGCGCGAGTCGAGGTAGAGCGTGCCAGCCTGGAACACGCCGTCCTGCTTGCCGTAGAAGTCGCTGAAGTTGACGAAGTTGCGCAGCACGCGGCCGAAGTCGCGCTGCAGGCGGACGGCCTTGTCCACGCTGGCGACCTCGGCGTACTCGGCCTCGAGCGCGACGTCCTCGGCGATGAGCTGGTAGAGGCGCTCGCGGATCCCGGGGAGCGCGAGCGCGGCGAGCCAGCCGACGTCGAGGGCCGCGACCTTGGTGGCCGGGCGCGCGGCGAGCCAGGTCTGGTAGGGCGCGAGCTTGTCGGCGATCGCGGCGAGCTCGGCAGGCGTGAGCGCGTCGCGCGTTCCAAGGATGGGCTCGACGGCGGCCTTGGCGAACGTCGCCATGCGCGCGACCCACGACGGGTTGAGGCCGGTGGTCAGCGACAGCCGCGCGGGCGTGGCGACGTGGCCGATCGGCAGCTTGGCGATCTCGTCGTCGTGCGCGGTGAGCAGGCGCGTCGACAGGGCGACGAGCTCGGCGTCCTGACCGGCGAGCGCGGCGTTGCCGCGCGGATCGTACGCGGCGAACGCGCAGCGCGTGAAGTAGTCGTCGAGCTTGGCGCGCACGGCGGTGAACGCCTCGTCGGCGGCGGCGGTGCGATCGCCGAGGACGTCGACGCGCGCGGCGATCCACGCGGCGTGCTTGTCGACGTCGGCGAGGAACGCGTCGACGGCGGGCTTGTCGACGCCCGGCTTGCCGCTGCGATCGACCTTGGAGCCCATCGCGGCGATCACGTCGCCGATCGCGCGCTGCAGCTCGGCGTCCGCGGTCGAGCTGGCGGTCACGATGCCGTCGCCGTTGAGCTTGCTGTCGAGCGTGGTCTTGGCGACGGCGTCGACGTCGTCGATCGAGATCGCCTTGGCGTCGGCCTTGCCGAGGTCGTGCAGCATGCGCTTGGCGGTCGCGACGACCTTGGCGTCGGACAGCTGCGCGAGCTTGAGCTGCGGCGAGCTCTTGAGGACGTCGCCGACGTCGGTGAACGTCGTCGACAGCCAGTCGATGGTCTTGAGGATGTCGTCCTTGCGGACGCGGCCGTCCTTGTCGGCGTCGAGCAGCGCGAGCGTCGCGTGATCGATGTCGACGCCCACGGTGGGCATCGCGTATTCGTCGCTGAAGGTGCCGAACGGCATGCTGCCGCCGAGCGTCGGCAGCTGCACCGGCGGCACGCCGCGCATCGTCAGCGCCTTCACCACGGCCTGCGCTTTCGGGTCATCCATCGACAC
>JAPLLF010001092.1 GCA_026387715.1 Pseudomonadota bacterium | reverse complement strand
GACACCTACGCGCCGGTGATCCGCCGGCTCGGCGCGATCCCCCGGGCGGTGCGGCTGACGCCCCCCAGCTGGTCGCTGCCCCACGCGGAGCTCGCGGCGGCGTTCTCGGCGAGGACGAAGTTGCTCGTGCTCAACTCGCCGATGAACCCGACGGGCAAGGTGTTCACCGTCGACGAGCTCGCGTTCGTCGCGTCGCTGCTCGAGCAGCACGACGCGATCGCGGTGTGCGACGAGGTCTACGAGCACCTGATCTTCGGCGCCGCGCGCCACGTGCCGCTCGCGACGCTGCCCGGCATGCACGAGCGGGTGCTCCGCATCGGCTCCGCCGGCAAGACGTTCTCGCTGACCGGGTGGAAGGTGGGCTACATCACCGGACCGGCGGCGCTGCTGCGGCCGGTCACGAAGGCGCACCAGTTCGCGACGTTCACGACGCCGCCGAACCTCCAGCACGCCATCGGGCTCGGGCTCGGGTTCGACCTCGCGTACTTCGCGGCGCTCAATATCCCCCTCGCGCGCGGGCGCGATCGCCTCGCGGCGGGGCTCGCGGCGCTCGGCATCCCCACGTTGCCGTGCGAGGGCACGTACTTCCTCGTGCTCGACGTGGCCGCGTGGATGCGGCCCGACGAGGACGATGTCGCGTTCTGCAAGCGGCTCGTCGTCGACGCCGGCGTCGTCTTGATCCCGATGAGCGCGTTCTACGAGGCCGCCGCGCCGCGTACCCTCGTGCGGGCGTGCTTTTGCAAGGCGGATGCGACCATCGACGCGGCGCTCGTTCGGCTCGGTCACTTCGTCCACGACGCCCCCAACCAGAGGTCCTGATGCAACTCCCCGAGTACGACGAACACGACGCGTGTGGGCTCGCCGAGCTCGTGCGCACCAAACAGGTGTCGGCCGTGGAGCTCGTCGACGCGGCCATCGCGCGGATCGAGGCGCGCAACCCCGCGCTCAACGCCGTCGTCCACACGCAGTTCGAGCGCGCGCGCGTTGAGGCCCAGGCGCCGCGATCCGGAAGCTTCGCCGGCGTGCCGTTCCTCCTGAAGGACCTGATGGCCGAGGACGCGGGCGAGCCGAGCACGAGCAGCTGCGCGCTCGGCAGCAGCTGGCGCGCCGATCGCGACTGCGAGCTCGTCGCGCGCTACAAGCGCGCGGGCCTCATCATCGTCGGGCGCACGAACACCCCCGAGTTCGGGATCATGGGCACGACCGAGTCCGCGTTTCGTGGCCCGGCGAGGAACCCGTACGACCTGACGCGCTCGACGGGCGGCTCGAGCGGCGGCTCGGCGGCGGCGGTCAGCGCGCGGATGGTGCCCGCGGCCCACGCCGGAGATGGTGGCGGCTCGATTCGCATCCCCGCCGCGCACTGCGGCCTCGTCGGGCTCAAGCCGACGCGCGGGCGTAACCCGCTCGGCCCGTTCGGTGGCGAGCACTGGGCGAGCTTCGTCGAGGAGCACGCGCTCACCCGCAGCGTGCGCGACACCGCGGCGCTGCTCGACGCGACCGCGGGACCCGACGACGGCGCGCCCTACCAGGTGCGCGATCCCGCGCGACCGTTCGTCGCCGAGCTCGGGCAGCCGCCGGGCGCGCTGCGGATCGCGTTCACGACCGGCGCGCTGTTCGCCGAGCAGG
>JAPLLF010000374.1 GCA_026387715.1 Pseudomonadota bacterium | reverse complement strand
CGCGGGCGTCGGGGCGAAGTATCGCGCGGGTAACGGTTGGGGGGTCCGGCTCGACGCGCGGGCGATGCTCGTGCCGTCGAGCAAGCCGACCGAGGTGGGCGGCACGAAGGGTGGTTTCACCGCCGACTTCGAGCTCCTGCTCGGCGTCTATCGCGAGTTCGGTCGCCCGGGCAAGGTCGCCGTGGTCGAGGCCCAGAAGCCGAAGAAGGACGAGGATCCGGACAAGGACGGCGTGCTCGGCGATGCCGACAAGTGCCCGACCGAGGCCGAGGACAAGGACGGCTTCGAGGACGACAACGGCTGCCCCGATCTCGACAACGACGCCGACGGCGTGCCGGATGCCGCGGACAAGTGCATTGGCGAGGCCGAGGACAAGGACGGCTTCAAGGACGACGACGGCTGCCCCGACCTCGACAACGACGAGGACGGCGTGCCCGACAGCGTCGACAAGTGCGTCGACCAGCCGGAGACCAAGAACGGCTTCGAGGACACCGACGGGTGCCCCGACGAGGTGCCCGCCGCGGTGAAGGCGTTCACCGGCGCGATCGAAGGCATCACCTTCAAGACCGGGTCGGTCGATCTCGCCCCCGCTTCGAACAAGGTGCTCGACAAGGCCTACGCGGTGCTCGCCGAGTTCAAGAACGTGAAGCTCGAGATCCAGGGGCACACCGACGACGTGCCGCCGGGCAAGACCGCCAAGCTCGACAACATGGCGCTCTCGCAGGGGCGCGCCGACTCGGTGAAGGCGTACTTCGTGAAGAAGGGGATCGAGGACGGTCGCCTGGTCGCGAAGGGCTACGGCGACTCGCAGCCGTCGGTCGACCCGAAGGACCTCAAGGGCAAGGCCCTGACCGACGCGCGCGCGAAGAACCGCCGCGTCGAGTTCAAGCTCGTCTCCGAGGACGCGGCTGCCGCGCCCGCGCCGACGCCCGCGCCGACGCCCGCGCCGAAGTCGTAAGCTCGTCGTCGACGACGGCCGGATGACCGAGCCTCCCACCCGTCAGGGCAGGGAGGCTTCGTTCGTTTCGGAAGCGCTACTCGATCGTCGAGTTGGTGACGTGCGGATCGCCGTTGCGAGCACGAAGATGCCGGGGTAGCCCTGGGTCTCGAAGCCCGCGGACGGATTGTTCGACAGCTTCGAGTCGCGGATCTCGAGCGTGCCGGTGCGGTCGTTGCTGACGAAGAAGATCGCGCCGCCACCCTCGCGCGCCGAGTTGTCGTGCATGTCGACGCCGCACAGCGACAGCGTGAACGTGTTGCCGTCGTTGTAGATGGCGCCGCCGCTGCCGCCGCCCTTGGTGCCGGACTTCGCCGGGTTCGCGCCCTCGCCGATCGCCGTGTTGAACGCGAACAGCGAGTTGAACACCGCGTACGACACGCCGATGCTCGACAGGCCGCCGCCGTTGCTGCAGGTGTTCCCTAGCGTCGCGGTGCCTCCGAACGTCGAGTCGACGACGTACGCGGGGAGGCCGGCGGACTGCGACAGCGCGCGGATCGAGGCGCCGCCGAGGTCGGGCCCGACCGGATCGCACTGGTTCTTGAAGAACCGTGAGTGCACCACCTTGAGCCGCCCGCCGCGCGCGAAGATCGCCCCGCCGCCGCCGCCCTCGGCGGTCTCGCCGGTCGAGTTCCCGTCGACGAGCGCCAGGTTCTGGATCGTCAGCTGCGGGTGATCCTGGTCGTCGCAGTGGGAGGTCGTCCAGTGCTGCGCCTGATCGCAGGTGTTCATGTACAGGATGCGGTGCTGGCCGCGGCCCGACAGCGCGACCTTGTCGCCGCCGTCG
>JAPLLF010000764.1 GCA_026387715.1 Pseudomonadota bacterium | reverse complement strand
ATTCGGCGCTCCCCATGCCCGGGAGCACTCAGCCCGCGACGCCGGCGCACCACGGGTTCTGGGGCACGCTCACCTCGTCGGTCGGCCAGTGCTACCGGGCCACCCCGTTGTTCGGTCAGGAGGCGTGGAAACGGGATCTCTTGATCGGGTTCGCGGTGGCGACGGTCCTCCTGCGGATCGCGGGGCGCATCGACGAACACCGTCGCCGCAACTTCACGTCCTCCTGAGCTGGTCTCCGCGCTTCACTCCACGCCGAGACACTCGCGGCCGCGGGTGCCATCGAGGGACACGCACTGCTCGAGCGAGTCCATGCAGGACTGGCTGCGCGCATCACCATGCCCGTCGCCGCGACACCACGCGAGGCGACGTGGCTGGCACGAGTGGGGTTTCGCGGCCGCCTGGTCCCGGTCGATCTCGCTGGCGCGCTCGCGATCGCTCTCGCAGAGGTCGCGGAGGCGCGCGCACGTCACGCCGTTACACCACCAGCGCGCGGTCTTCCGCGCGTCCGCATCTCCCCGGTTCGTGGCCATCAGCCGGACGAGCGAGTCCGCCACCCGGTTCGTCGCCGCCTTGACGATCGCGTCGACGACCGCGTCCTCGCTCGCGTTCATGCGCACGAGGTTGGCCGCGAGGCTGCGCGCCAGGTCGTCGACGGCCCCGCCGACGCGCTCGACGTCCGCGCGCGTGGCGCGCTCGCCGGGTGCGGTCGGAGCGGTGCGCGCCGCGTGCAACGCCGCGACGTCGAAGCGAAGCCGCTGCACCTCCCCTTCGAGCTGCGCGATGCGCTGATCTCGTCCACAGGCGATCAAGCTGACCAGCAGCAGGGAGGACAGCCCGAGGCGCTTCATGGGTCGAACGTAGACCATCACGGGCCTCGCAGGGCCACCAACACGAGGCCGCACCGGCGTGGGTGTTGGTGGTAGGAAGACCCCGTGGAAGTCGACGCCAAGCCCGCTGCCCCCGGATCGCCCCTCCCGGCGACGCCTCCGTTCGCCGAGCCCGCACCGCTGGGGCTGCTCTGTCTCTCGATCGGCTGTGCGGCCCTGGTGCCGATCGCCCTGGGGATCGCGGTCACCCCGGAGGCGCTCCGCACCGCGTCGATGTTCTGCCTGCTGTTCGGCGCCGGCGGCCAGTTCCTCGCCGGGATGATGTCGCTCGCGAACAAGAACCTGCTCGGCGGGACCCTGTTCACGACCTTCGCGTTCAACTGGATCTACAACTGGTGGAGCCTGTCGAACCTCGCGGAGGGCAGGCCGGCCAGCGCCGACGTCATCTTCTCGGTCGACATCTGCTTCCTCGTCATCTTCATCGTGCTGACGTTCGCGTTCGGCTACTTCTCGAAGGCGCTGTTCTTGTTCCTGCTCGACATCGACGTGCTCTACCTCGGCAGGATCCTCGGCCACGCCCTGCACACGCACGCCTTCACGACGATGATCGCGGGCTGCACGATCGTGCTCGTCGCGATCGCCCTCTACCTGGCGTTCGCGACCCTGCTCAACACGAGCGCGGGCAGGGTGATCATCCCGATGCCGGGACCGTTGTTCAAGGCGGGCCCCGGGCTCCCACCGTCGACGCACTAGCGGATCAGGCCATCTCGGGCGGGCACGGCGGCCCCCACGGCGTACACGCGAACGGCTGCTCGTTCTGGGCGAACACGGTGCAGCACGCCCAGCGGTGCTTCGCCTGCGCGCCGTCGTGGTCGAGCTCTTCCTTGCAGCACTCGTGGGTCCGCGGCGACGTGCGCGCGCTCGGATCGGCGAACGGCTCCCCGAAGACGTCGTTGCGCGTTC
>JAPLLF010000960.1 GCA_026387715.1 Pseudomonadota bacterium | reverse complement strand
TGCGCCGACCGTTCGCGCCGATCTATCCCGACGTCCCGGCGGCGCAGCGCAAGCCCCTCGACGTGATCGTGCGCGTCGACGTCGGCGCGGACGGCCTGCCGACCGCGATGCGCGTGACCTCCAAGCCGCGGCCGCTGTTCGACGACCTCGCCGTCGCCGCGGCCGGCGGCTACGTGTTCGCGCCCGCCCACCAGGGCGACGAGCCCGTCGCGGGCTCCCTCGACGTCACCATCCACTTCGCGCCCGACGCGCCGGCCGACGCCCCCGACGAGATCGTCGAGATCAAGGATCGCGCGCCGAGCGACGGCGAGATGCTCGCCAAGCAGGAGCAGTCCGCCGCGGACGTCCACGTCTCGGCCGCGCCGTGGCGTGCGGTCCCACGCCCCGGCGCCGCGGATCTGCTGACGATCGCGCCGAGCGTGTTCCTCACCAAGTCCGGGGGCTCCGGAGATCCCGAGCAGATCTTCATGCGCGGGTTCGATGCCCGCGAGGGCCAGGACCTCGAGATGTCGCTCGAGGGGTTGCCGCTCAACGACGTCGCCAACCCGCACGGCCACGGGCTCGTCGACATGCACTTCATGATGCCGGAGGTGGTGCGCGCGATCCGCGTCGAGGAGGGCCCGTTCCGCGCCGGCCAGGGTGACTTCGCGGTCGCCGGCAGCGCGACGTTCACGCTCGGGCTCGACGATCCCGGCCTGCAGGCGCGCTACACGCTCGGCAGCTTCGGCGCGCGGCGCGGGTTCGTCGCGTGGCGCGCCGAGCACGATCCGGGCACGTTCATCGCCGCGACGGTCAGCGACACCGACGGGTTCGGCAAGAACCGCGCGGCGCACGCGGGCGGCGCGATCGTGCGGTTGAGCGAGGGCACGTGGCGCGTGCTCGCCGGCGCGTGGGCGTCGACGTTCGCGGACGCCGGCCTGCTCCGCGCCGACGACATCGCGAGCGGCGCGGTCGATCGGCTCGGCACCTACGACGACCACCAGGGCGGCGCGTCGTCGCGCGCGTTCGTGATCGGGGGGTTCGGCAAGGAGGATCACGATCACGCGTGGGGCGCCGACGTGTTCGCGCAGCTCCGCACGTTCGACTACCGCGCGAACTACACCGGGTTCCTGCTCGACGATCGGCGCCCGGGCGAGAGCCCGCACGACCAGCGCGGCGACCTGCTCGAGCAGGGCTACCGCGACACGATGCTCGGCGCGCGCGGCGAGGCGTCGACCAAGTTCGAGCGCTGGCCGTTCCACGGCAAGTGGATCGCGGGCGCGTTCGCGCGCATGGACTTCGCGACCGGCGACGCGCGCCGGCTGCGCGCGATCGACGCCGCCCCCTACCGCACCGAGCTCGACGCCGACACCACGCAGGTCGACAGCGCCGGCTACCTCGCGGTCGAGGCCCACGCGCTGTCCGAGCGACTGACCGTCAACGCCGGCCTGCGCGCCGAGGCGATCATGTACGGTGTCGACGATCGTTGCGCGCACCGCGACGGCTGGTTCCCGGGCGCGCAGATCGACGACGTCAAC
>JAPLLF010000993.1 GCA_026387715.1 Pseudomonadota bacterium | reverse complement strand
GAGCCCGGCGGCGGCGAGCCGATCGCGCAGGTCACGCCGGCGCGCAGCGCGCCGGTCAGGTGCGGCGACGCGCCGACGGTGAGGATCGCGGTCTCGCCGTGGCGCTCGAGGGTGTGCGGGATCGCGCGATCCTCGAGGAAGCTCCGCACGACGCGCTCGACCTGCTGATCGAACGCCGCGAGCTCGCGCGGCAGCGCCTCCTTGATCTGGCGAAACGCCTGGCGCACGGAGGCGTCGAACCGACGCTGGATCAGGTCCGCGGTGCGCTGCTGCGCGGCCTCGAAGTCGCGCTTGCGCGTGCCGAGCGCGTCGCGCAGCTCGCGGAGCTCCTGCTCGATCTCGGCGACGGTGCGCGCGCGCTCGTAGATCCTCCGGAGCTGCACCTCGAACTCGACGCCCACCGCGCTCGCGAGCGACTCCGGGGCGGGCCCCTGCTGCTGGAGGACCTCGTCGGTGGCGCCCAGCACCGCGCCGAACAGCTCGAGCTTCTGCGCCAGGATCTCGTAGGTCAGCCGCTGGGCCTCGTTGTCGGTCGCGAGGAAGTTGATGACGGTGACGTCGCGCTGCTGCGCGTAGCGGTGGCACCGGCCGATGCGCTGCTCGATGCGCTGCGGGTTCCACGGCAGGTCGTAGTTGATGACCGTGTCGCAGAACTGCAGATTCAAGCCCTTCGCGCCCGCCTCCGTCGAGATCAGGATGCGCGAGCGGTGGTGGAACTCGTGAACGAGCGCGAGCCGCACCGCGACGTCGGGGCTCGCCCGATGCTCGGCGGCGCGCAGCGCGCCGACCTCGAGCTGCCAGCGCGCGTGGGCCTCGCGCGCGCGCGCCGTGTCGTTGGTGCCGCTGAACAGCGTGATCTCGGCGTCGGCGACGCCGCTCTCGAGCAGCAAGGTGCGCAGGTAGTCCTGGGTGGCACGGTACTCGGTGAAGATCACGACCTTGCCGCTGCTCTTGTCGAGCGCCTGCTGGCGCGCCGCGAACGCGACGGCCGAGAGCAGCGCGCGCGCCTTGCTGTCCCTCGGCAGCCCCTTCGCGCGCCGGACGAACGACCGCACGCGCTCGAGCTCCGCGGCCGGCATGGGCGCGGCGACGGGCGTCACGGGCGTCAGGAGCTCGTCGGGCGCGTCGGGCTCGATCGGCTCGTCGTTCTCGAGATCCTCGGCGACGCTCGCGCGATCGGCCGCGTCGTCGGGGCGGCCGGCGATCAGCCGCTCGAGCCGCTCGGCGACGTTCTCGAGGCTGCGCGACAGCGCGCGCAGCGACGACGCCATCCGGCGGTGGAAGCCGATCAGCAGGAGCTGGCGCTGGTTGCCCTCGAACGCGTGCAGGCTCGGCTCGAGCAGGTAGCTGGTGACGTCGTCGTAGAGCCCGCGCTCCTCGACGCTCATCGAGTACTCGAACAGCTGCGCTTGGCGGCGCATGAACGGCGCGCTCATGAACTCCTGCGCCTGGCGACGCAGCGTGCGCTGGAGCACCGTGCCCAGCCGACGCTGCAGCTCGTGCTCCTGCCCCTGGGCCAGCACGCGCTCGTCGGCGGGACAGAACAGCTGGCGGAACGTCGCGAGGTCGCCGAGCAGCGTCCCCGTCGGGTCGACGAAGTGCACGAGCCCCCACAGCTCGAGCAGGGAGTTCTGGATCGGCGTCGCGGTGAGCAGCAGGATCGGCGTGCCGGCCTCCTGGATCACCTGCGAGAACCGGCTCGCCATCCGCGCGTGCACCGAGTCCACGCGCACCGCGCCCTTGCGGTCGAACCGCCGGTAGATGCCGGCGAACACCTCGTGGGCCTCGTCGACGACGCACAGCTCGAACCGGTCGTGCGCGCGCAACGCCACCCCACCCTTCTCGCTGCCGACGAAGTCACGGGTCGCGAGGAACACGCCGTCGCCCGCGAAGTCCGGCGCGTCGCGCAGCACCTCGCGCGCGTCGATCCCGAACAGCGCGTAGAGCTCGTCCTTCCACTGGCCGAGCAACGCTTTCGGCGTGACGACGAGGATCCGGCGCGCGCCCTCGGCCTGGAGCTGGGCGATCACCAGCCCGGCCTCGATCGTCTTGCCGAGCCCGACCTCGTCCGCGAGGATGCAGCCGCCGTCGGGCAGCCGGCCGAGCGCGAACAGCACCGCCTCGATCTGATGCGGATTGGGATCGATCCGCGCCGAGCGCTGCGACGACAGGTGGCGGCGCTGCTCGTCGGCGCGCCGCCGCCGGACCAGCTCTTCGGCGACGAACAACCGGGAGACGACGTGCGAGGTCATCGACGTCCTACCAACCCGCCACCCAGCAAGCCGCGACCATACGCCAGACCGATCGGCGCACCAAGCGCCCAGGCCCCCAGCCGTACCCGATCGAGACCTCCACCATCGCGCGATCACCGAAGGAGCGCACCGCTGCGGCCTGCGTGGCGGTTGGTGCGCTACTGCGGGCGCGGCAGAAAGACGGGCGCGACCGGCGCCGGGTGCTGGCGGCTCGAAGCCAGCAGCTTGTCCCGGAGATCGTGGCTTGCCTCGATCATCCCGACCGCGCCGAACGCGACCGTGCCGATCAGGACCGCGATCAGCGCCTCGATCTCGTGCACCGCGCTGGTGGAGACCGCGAAGATGCCCCCACTGAGAAGCCACGCCAGGATGCCGAACACGCCCAGGAAGATTGCCATGCCGTCATCCATCCGCCCCGACCGCCTCAGCGTGCGAAGCGGTGGGCCCATCGCGGGACCGCTGCACGGTGTGCGTCGGTCGTCGCTTTCGACGTTCCCAAGGTCGGACAAGAGGTCCACCGTGATCTCGATGAGCAAGCCGATCGACGTCAACTTGTGGGCCGGTCAGGTCCGAGGGAACGACGGCCAGAACCGGGCCACGGCCATGGCCACGGTGCCGCGCGCCGACTTCAGGAGCTACGAGCTATTCTGCGGTGCCTACGCGCGCTTCGCGGATGCCTGCCGGGCCGTCGACGAGCCGGGCGTCGCGATCGTCGCCGTCGACGAACGCACCCGCCTGGCCGCCGGGATGGCGCAGGTCCGCGCGCGCGTCGGCAGCCACGGCTCGGCGATCCTGGGTCGCCACGACGCCTGCGATCTCTACCTCGCCGGCCACGACGCGCTCGCGCTGCGCCACCTCGTGGTGATCGTCGATCCCGTCACCGACTGGAAGCCCGGCGCGGCGTGCACCTACCGCGTCCTCGACCTGCGCACCACGGGCGGCTTCCTCGACGAGCGCGGCCGCGCGCTGCGCGGGATCCGCTGCGACGGGCCGGCGATGATCCGCTGCGGAGGCTACGCGGTGTTCGTGCTCCCGCTCGGCGACCCCACCGACTGGCCCGGGTCGAGCGCCGACGCGTGGTCGTACCTGCCCGAGCGCGTCTACTTCGACGAGGTCGAGCACCTCGCGCGGGGCTCCTGGCACCCCAAGGCGCCGCCGCGCTCGGACCAGCGCCGCAGCCAGATCACCTGCGTGCAGGGGGTCCGCGATCCCCGGGCGGGGCTCGTCGACCGGGACCTGATCGGGACGATCGAGCTGGTCACGCCCGAGGAGCGCCGCACGACCCAGGTCGGACGCGCGGCGCTGCGCGACGGCATCTTGCTCGGCCGGTACGAGCGATGCGACGGCAACGTCGTCGCAGACAACTCGCTCTCGCGGGTGCACGCGCTGCTGATCCAGCTCGACCAGACGCTGCTCGTGATCGACACCGCGAGCACGAACGGCACCACCACGACCCGCGGGGGCGCGCCGATGCGCATCATCGAGCTGCAGCGCGACGCCGACGTGCAGCTCGGTGAGGCCACCACCGCGCGCTGGCGCTGGCTCTCCTGACAGCGGGACCGGCGGCGTCAGACCGATCGACGACGATGGCGACGACATGGGTAAGGAAGTCGAGCGGCGTCCCGATTCACAGCAGCTCGTCCGCCAGTGGACCATCCTCCGGATGCTCGCCGGGGCGACCACCGAGTTCTCGGTCAAGGAGCTCTCCGACCACCTCAACGTCAGCAAGGCGACGATCGAGCGCGACCTCGCGACGCTCGAGCGCGAGTTCGCCCTCGTCGAGACGAAGGTCGGCGCGCAGAAGAAGACCTACCGGATCGACGAGAAGATCCGCGCGCTCGAGGCCATCACGTTCGGGCCGTCCGAGCTGCTGGCGATCTACGCGGCGAACGCCTCCCTGGCAGGGCTCGCCGGCACGCCGCTGCACGACGACCTCACCACGGTGATCACGAAGATCCGCGGCTTCCTCGGGCCGCGCCACAACGGCGGGCTCGCCGCGATGGCGCGCGTGTTCGTCACGCACGCGCGCGGCCACGTCGACTACGAGCCGCAGCGCGAGCTGATCGACACGCTGGTCGACGCGATCGCGCGCCGGCGGGTGTGCAAGCTCACCTACCACGCGCCGTGGAAGGGCACGACGCGCGAGCACGTCGCGCGCCCCCTGCGCCTGGTCTGGCACCGCTCCGCGCTCTACCTGTTCGCCTCGCTCGGCGAGCGCACCGAGATCACGACGCTCGCGGTGCATCGCATCCAGGCGCTCGAGGACGTCGGCGAGACGTTCGCCAACCCGAGCGTGGACGTCGACGCGCACGTCGCCAAGGCGTTCGGGATCTTCGTCAGCGATCGCGAGGAGGACGTCGAGATCCGGTTCGACGCCGAGATCGCGTGGCGCGTCGAGGAGCGCACGTTCCACCCCGACGAGCAGCGGGAGCGCCTGGCCGACGGCACGCTGATCTATCGCCTCCGCACGAGCGCGCAGTGGGAGATCATCCCGTGGGTGCTCGGCTTCGGCGCGCACGCCGAGCTCGTCACGCCGGTGGCGTGGCGTGACGTGGTGCGCACGAACCTCGAGGCGACGATGCAGCGCTATCGAACCTCGCCCGTCGCGCCCGTCGTCGACCACGTCGGGTGACCGCGCTGACCGCTAGAAGTTTGGTGTTTTTTGGTTGTCGTCGACGACGACGTTTGATCTGATCAGCGAATGACGCTGGGCAAGTCCCCGACCACCGAGGACGCGTTCCGCTCTGGCACCGAGTTCTGCCGGGACCGCGTGTCGGAGACCTC
>JAPLLF010000746.1 GCA_026387715.1 Pseudomonadota bacterium | reverse complement strand
CACGCGCACGCCCTGCACGCGCTGCGCGAACGAGACGGTGCGCGTGCCGTGGCTCAGCACGTTGGCGAGCGGCGTGAAGTCGCTCGCGCTCGCGCCCGGCGCGAGGGTGTCGACGTGGGCCTGCAGGAACGCGCGGGCGTGCGCCTCGGCGATCGCGGCGTCGGCCGTCGCGCCGGCGATTGGGGAGGTCTTCCCCCACAGCCGGAGCGGCACGTTGGTGTCGTGATCGTAGACGCCCTTCCACCCGGGGAGCCCGCGGCGCGCGAGGCGAGCGCTCTGATCCCACGCGAGCGTGCGGTGGGCGCGCGGCGCCGCTGCGGCGGCCACGATGGGCGGCTCGGCGCCCTTGGGGCGAACGACCGCGCCGCTGTTCAAGGACAACAGGCCGACGAGGGTGGCGGAGAGTCCGATCGTGCGTGCGCGCATATGGCTGCGCGTATCTGACCGAGGTCGGGGGTGCGGGGATATGCGCGACCCATGACATCCGCCGTCCCGGCGTGACGCTCGTCCGTCTCGCTGCGCGAGACGCGCGCGTCTCAACCGCCCAGGACGCGGCGCGCCTGCTCGATATCCTGGCGAATTTGCACGAGCAACGCGTCGACGGAGTCGAACTTCGACTCACCGCGTAAACGCTCGACGAACGTGGTTCGGACGCGGCGATCGTAGATCTCCTCGGCGCCGAACGGCCAGTCGAGGACGTAGACCTCCAGGACGAGCCCGCCCTGATCGACGAACGTGGGGTTGGTGCCGAGCGAGGCCACCGCCGCGAGCGGCGCGCCGCCCTCGACCGCGAGCGTGCACGCGTAGATGCCCGAGGCGAGCACGAGATCGGTGTCCGGCTTGATGTTCGCGGTCGGGATCCCGATGGTGCGGCCGCGCTTCGCGCCGTGCACGACGACGCCATCCAGATCGTAGCGGTGCCCGAGCAGCCGCGCCGCCGCGGGGAGCTCGCCGGCGCGCAGCCGGGCGCGCACCCGGGTCGAGCTCACGGCCTCGCCGTCGACCTCGACGGGAGGCACGACGACGACCTCGACGCCCGCCCGCCGGCCGTGGGCAGCCAGCGCCTCGATCGTGCCGCTGCGCCCCTGGCCGTACGAGAAGTCGTAGCCGACGACGATCGCGCGCGCGCGGAGCGCCCCGAGCAGGACGTCGTCGATGAACGCGGTCGGCGTGTAGCCGGCGAGCTCGCGGGTGAACGGCTCGACGACGACCGCCGCCGCGCCGGCCTCGCCGAGCAGCTCGCAGCGCCGCGCGATCGACGTCAGCATCGAGGGCGCCACGTGCGGGGCCAGGAGCGCCGACGGATGGGGATCGAACGTCAGGACGACGGGCAGGACGCCACCGCCGAGGGCGCCGGCGAGCGCGCACGTCCGGGTCACCAGCGCGCGATGGCCGAGATGGACGCCGTCGAAGTTGCCGATCGCGACCGCGCTGCCCTGCCACGAGGGGACGTATGCGTGGCCACGAAAGACTTCCACCGCCCCGACCGTACTCCGAGGTAGCAAAACTTGCGACGGTGACGCCGGCCGGCGATCGTCGGAGGCCATGCGCCCCTGGTTCTCGATCCCCGCCGCCGGGCTGTGCGGAGCGGCGCTCGGGGCGCTCGCCGGGGGCCTCCCAGGCGCGCTCGCGCTCGGGCTCGCCGCCGCGGCGATGACCGCCGCCGCCCGCGCGCTGATGGGCGACTCGCCCGCAGCGCTCGCAGCGGCGATCGTGGCGGCCCTCGTGCTCGCCGCGACGCTCGTCGACCGCGACCTCGCCGGGGTGCGGCAGGCGCTCGCGGTGGCCGCGCTGGCGTGGACGATCGCCGAGCTCGCGCGCGCGACCGCGCCGGACTCGTCGCCGGTCGTCGCCATGCTGCCCGCGGTGGTCGCCGGGATCCTCGACGCCAGCCTCGTGCCGCTGATCCCGATCGCCGGCCTGCGGCTCGTGACCGCCCCGTGGAAGCGCCCGCGCTGGGTCGTCGGCGTGCCGATCGTCGGCGCGATCGCCACCCTCATCGCGATCGTCGCCTGCGCGTCGCATGGGGGTGGGCTCGGTGAGGCGTGGGCTGGACGTCACGCGGCGCCCCGCGCGCTGCGCGCCCTCGCGAGCGGCCACCTCGACGCGCTCGGTCCGTTCGTCGTCGTCGGCGCCGCCGCGGGCCTCGCCACCCTCGTCGCCCGTGGGCGCTACGTCCAGGCGGCGCTCGTCGTCGCGATCGTCGGGGCGCTGCTCGGCGACCTCCGGGCGGGCGCGATCGGCGCGCCGACGATCGCGCTCGCGACGCTGTTCTGTGCGCTCGCCATCGGCCGGCTCGCCGCCTCGATCCGGCTGCCGTCGGGCCAGGCGATCGTCGCGGCGACGATCGGCCTCATCGTCGTGCTCCCGCCGACGTGGTCCCTAGTACACTCTTGAATCACCCCGTGTCGTTCCCTCGCGCCGGCCGCTGGATCGCGCCGAGCCTCGTCGCCGCCTTCGCCGGCGCGATCGCGACCGGGCTGTTCGACGCGTTGACCGGCGATGACGACCTCGAGCCGATGGCGGTCGCCGCCACCACCGGCTTCGTCGCGCTGCTCGCCGCGCCGCTGCTGCTCACCCTCGCCCTCGCCCTCCGCGGCGTGATCGCGGCGTGGCGCCCCCGCGCGCTCGTCGCCGAGCTCGTCGAGGACGCCGCCGGCGCGGCCCCCCGGCTCGCGGGCTGGCTCGTCGTCGTCGCGCTCGCGCTCGCCGCGTTCGCCTGGAGCGGCTTCCAGGCGACGTGGGTGCTCAACCGCTGGACGAGCTTCAAGCCGGTGCCGGTCGCGTTCGGCATGGCGGTGTTCGGCCTCGGCACCGGCGTCGTCGCGCTCGCGCTGTCCCGCCCGCTCGCGCACGCCCTGGCGTGGCTCGCGCGCCGGCTCGACGCGCGCTGGCGGCGCGACCGACCGAACCGGCGCTCGCTCGTCACGATCAGGAAGATCGTCGTCGGCACGACCGTGCTGGTCGGCGCCCTCACGGCGGTGGCGTGGGCGTTCGCGCGCGGGCGGCTCGGCCCGATCGATCTCGGGCTCGCGTACGGCCCGGCGATCGGGCTCGGGGTCCTCGTCGGCGCGCACGTCGGCTGGCACAAGCTCGGCCGCACGCGCTGGATCGCCGGCGCGCTCGCCACCACCGCCCTCGGCGTCGCGATCGCGAGCGCCTTCACCGTCGAGCAACGCCACCCGTCGGTCGCGCTCGGCATCTGGGGCGACAAGCCGCTCGCCGGGCTCGCGATCGACACGCTGTTCGATCTCGACACGATCCGCGCGAACGTCTCGCTCGCGCAGTTCCGCCCGGGCGTGCGCAGCGACGCCGAGCACCCCGACATCGTGCTCGTGACGATCGACACCGTGCGCGCCGATCACACGCCGCCCTATCAGGGCAAGGCCGAGATGCCCGGCCTGCGCGCGCTCGGCGAGCGCGGCGTCGTGTTCGAGTACGCGTTCGCGCCGGGCAACGTCACGCGGCGCTCGATCCCGTCGATGATGATCGGCCTCGCGCCGAACCGCGTGAAGGGCCGCGTCGTCGGCTGGGCCCTGCGCGTCGATCCACGGCACGTCCTGCTCGCCGAGCGCATGCGCGCGGGTGGCTACGACACCGCGGGCTTCATGTGCTGCGAGGGGTTCTACGGCCCGGAGGCGCACACCGGCCTGCAGCGCGGGCTCGAGCACCTCGAGATCGAGAAGAACGGCCTGTTGCTCGCGCGGCGCGCCCACGTGTGGCTCGCCGAGCGCGACCGGCAGCTCGCCGGCAAGCCGCGCAAGCCGCTGTTCGTGTGGATGCACGTGCTCGAGCCGCACGTGTGGACCACGATCTCCGGCGAGCCCCACACCGACGAGGAGCGCCAGAAGTTCTACGATCGCGCGCTCCAGCAAGCCGACGGCGTGCTCGTCGAGACGCTGTCCGCGTTCACGCAGCGCCGCCCCGAGGAGGCGCCGATCGTGATCGTCACCGCCGATCATGGCGAGGCGCTCGGCGAGCACGGCCAGCCGTACCACTCGACCGACCTCTACAACTCGCAGATCCGCGTGCCGTTCGTGCTCGCCGGCCCGGGGATCAAGCCCGGGCGCGTGACCGAGTCGATCAGCCTCACGGACCTGGTGCCGACGGTGATGGACCTCGCCGGGTTCGTGCCCCCGACCGGCCCGTCGATCGACGGGCGCTCGCTCGCGCCGCTCATCACCGGCGCGCGGCACGAGGACCTCGCCGGCGGCGTCGCGTTCTCGGCGATGATCGCCGATCGCTCGAACCCCGGTGGGCTCGCCTCGGTCGTGCGCGGCAAGTACAAGCTGATCTCGAACGGCTCGTTCTACGAGCTCTACGACGTGCGCGCCGATCCGGACGAGGCGTTCAACATCCACCAGCGGTTCCCCGTGGTGCTCACCGAGCTCAAGAAGCTGCTGAACGACAAGCTGCGCGCCGCCAAGGCCAGCCCGTTCGACTGAGGCTACGACAGGCGGGCGTGGTCGGACTGCACGAGCAGGTACGCGAGGCGCAACAGATTCGTCCGCGCCTCGGCGGAGCGCACCTTGTTGACGAGCTCGCCGAGCCGCGTCCGCCCGTCGAGCAGGCCGTGCACGCGGAGCAACGCCTCGCCGAGCCCGAACCCCGCGAGCTCCGCGGGTGACACCGGCTCGTTGACGACGAACGCGGCGTGGTTCGTCGCGAGCCAGTCCTCGACGAGCGCCTCCGACAGCTGCGCCGCGCCCGCGCCGATCACGCGGAACGCGTCGAGGTGGAGCGAGCGCGCCTTCCACGGGTTCGGCTGGTTCTCGACCCAGGTGTAGCGCCCCTTGGGCCACGAGAACGTCTCCATGAGCTTCGCCGCGACCTGCTTGGCGAGCAGCCGGTACGCCTCGAGCGGATCGAGGATGTCGAGCCCGACGAGCGTGTCGGCGAGCCGCCCCCCGAAGTGATGCATCACCGACAGCGCGCGCTGCAGCGCGGCCGGCGTCAGCGCCCCCTGGGCGATGAGGAACGTGCCGAGCCGCTCGCTCTCGACGTTGCTGCTCACGAACTGCGGCTGGCCCGACAGCAGGTAGGCCTCCTTGAGCACGCCCGCGCGTCCCTCCATCGAGAGCACGCCGCTGGCCTTGGTCTTCGCGAGCCGATACAGCACGCCGAGCAGCGGGGTGGTGCGGACGTCGCCGACGACCTTCTCGTAGTGACTGGGCTCGGCCCGCTCGCTCGCCTCGATGTCGTCCTCGGCGACGACGATCACGCCGCTCGAGCCCTCGTCGATCGTGACCCCGGTCGGGACCGCATTGAGGTCGCTGTTCGCGATGAACTCGCGCCGCGCCTGCGCGGCGTCCGCCTCGGCGCGCGCGAGGCTCATGCGCGTCATCGGGCCGCTGAGCGAGCCGACCTCGGGGACCTCGTGGACGACCTGCTCGCCCTCGAGATCTGCGGTCGGCGCGTTGACGACGCGGCCGACGAGGGTCGCGAGCTCGCGGTTGGTCGCGGTGGTCGCGCGACGGATCCACTCGTCGAGCGCGTCGCGAAACTGCGCCGCCGATTGCCAGCGATCCTCGGGCTGCCGCTGGAGCGCCCGCGTGACGAGCACGCGCAGCTCGACCGGGAACTCGCTCGCGTACTTGTGCAGACGATCGAGGCGCGCGTCGCGCACCATCAGGAGGATGTCGAGGTCGTTCGTCGACGTGAACAGCCGCCGCGCCATCACCATCTCCGCCAGCAGGATGCCGACGGAGAACAGGTCGCTGCGCTGATCGATCTCGCCGCCGGAGACCTGCTCCGGCGACATGTACCCGTACTTGCCCTTGAGCGTGCCCGCCTCGGTCTTGTGCTGGCGCTCGGCCGCGCGCGCGATGCCGAAGTCGGTGAGCTTCACGTCACCCCGCCACGACAGGAGGATGTTGCCGGGCGAGATGTCGCGATGGATGATGCCGAGCGCGCGGCCGTCGGCGCTGCGCGCGTTGTGGGCGTAGTCGAGCGCGTCGAGCACGTCGCGCGCGATCACCGCCGCGAGCTCGGGGGTGAGGCGGATCTGCGCGCGCGCGCACTCGCGCAGCAGCGCGAGGACGTCGATCCCGTCGACGTACTGCATCGCGATGTACGGCGTGTCGCTGTCGGTGCCGAGCTCGTAGACCTGCACGATGTTGCGGTGATCGAGCTGCCCCGTGAGCCGCGCCTCGTCGATGAACATCTCGACGAACGACTTGTCGACCGCGAGGTGCGGCAGGATCTTCTTGATCGCGACGAGCCGCTGGAAGCCGTGATCGCCCGACAGGGTGGCCTTGAACAGCTCGGCCATGCCGCCCACGGCGAGCCGGTCGAGGATCGTGTACCTCCCGACCTTCTTCGGCATGGGCGCTTCCATCGTCGGCGCATCATGACACACGCGGGCGGCTGCCACATTGGCATGTCCGCGGGGACGCGATCGGCATCCTGACGCGCGCGCCCGGGCCGGCGCTCGGCGATCCAACGGGTTGGCGCGTGGCACGGGACGTGATCATCGAGAACGCGTGCTGCGGCTCCCCCTCTTCCGCCAGGTCTGGCTCGTCGCGCTCGCGACGGTCGGGATCTGCGCGCTGTTCGCGATCAGCGCGGTCTCCGCGCTGCGCGCCCCCGGTGAACCCACGCGCGTGGCACCCGCCCAGGTCCTCGCCCCGGTCTCGCTCGCGCCCGCCCACAAGGCCGACGGCCGCGCGGTGATCACACGCAACATGTTCTGCTCGACCTGCACGCCCACCTCCGAGGAGCCCGGCGGCGTGGCCTCGCCGTTCGCGCCGCCGGCGATCCTGATCGCGACGCTGGTGGGCGACGACTCGCGGGCCACCGTGCGGGTCACCACCACCGAGGTCCAGGGCAACTGGGGGATCGGCGAGATCATCCCGGACGTCGGCGCCGTCACGCGCATCAGCTACGGCTCGATCGACGTCACCGATTCCAGCGGACGGATCGCGAAGCTCTCGCTGCTCGACGCAGCGCCCGCTCCGACGATCGCGCCCGCCGCGGGTGCAGGCGCGGCAACGCCTGCGCCCGCGTCCTCACCGTACGCGGACCGCGTGCGCAAGGTCGACGAGCACACCTACGACGTGCGCCGCGAGCTGGTCCGCGACCTCGTCGGCGGCGCGGCGTCCGGCAAGGGTGGCATCCGCGCGATGCCGCAGCTCGACGAGCGCGGCGACCTCGACGGGCTCAAGCTCGTCGGCGTGCGGTCCGACTCGGCGCCCGCTGCGATCGGGCTGCGGTCGGGCGACATCCTCGGAGCGATCGACGGCGTGCCGATCAAGACGGCGCAGCAGATGATCGATCTCTACAGCAAGCTCGACCAGCTCGACACCGTCGAGCTCCAGGGCCTCCGCGCCGGCAAGCCGCTGCGCATCCGGCTCAACCTCAAGTGACGGCTCAGCGTCGACGTTCGGGCCGCTTCGCGGGCGCGACCTTCGCGGGCGGCTCCGGCTTCTTCTTGCGCGCGATGTAGACCACGTGCTGGCGGCCGCCATCGCCGAACTTGTGCCATTCGATGTCGAAGCGCGTCTGCAGGCGCTTCTTGAACGACGGGTCGGCGTCCTCGGACCACACCGCGAACACGCCGGTCGGCGTCAGCGCGGCCTCGGTGCGCGCGAGCGCGGCCGGGCCATAGAACGGATCGTCGCGTCCCTGGGTCGCCGCGTGCGGTCCCTCGTAGAGATCGAGGAGGATCGCGTCGTACAGCCCCTTCGCGCGCCCGATGACCTTGGCGACGTCGCCGATCTCGATCGTCGCGCGCGGATCGGCCATCGCGTTGCCGGTGAGGTCCGCCAGGTGCGTGCGGCACCAGTCGACGATCGTCGGGTCGAGCTCGGCGACGGTGATCCGGGCGTCGGGCGAGGCGTCGAGCGCCGCGCGCAGCGTGAAGCCCATGCCGAGCCCGCCGATCAACACGCGCGGGGTGCGCACCGTGATCGCCGCGAGCGCCTGGCGCGCGAGCTCCTCCTCCGAGCGGCGCGTCACCGACGTCATCAGCACGCGCCCGTCGATCACGAGCAAGAAGTCGCGCTCGCCGCGCTTGCGCAGCTCGAGCAGGCCCTCGCGGGTCTTCGCCGTCGCGAGCGTGATCCAGGGCTTCACGCGGGCACCGTTGGTAGTCTCATCGTGATCACAGCTCCTCCTCCA
>JAPLLF010000034.1 GCA_026387715.1 Pseudomonadota bacterium | reverse complement strand
TGGCGGAGCGCGATACGCAGAGATCGCTGACGGCCAAGCGTGTAGGAGAGTTCATCAACACCTGGTCAATCGACGGCTTCGTGGCCGAGGGGTGTCAGCCGGCCGAGCTCGGTTGGGGAAGGGTGCGGAGCGTCGTGACCTCCCCGGCGCTCGCGAACTGACGCTGCGCGGCCAGGGCGTGCCAGGTCGCCGCGCAGCGCGGCGCGAGATCGAGCGTTGGATCGAGCAGCACGCGCCGCTGGCGCGCGAGGTGGAGCGCGGCGTAGGCACCCGGCAGCGTCGGGAGGTCGGCTTGCTGTTCGACCCACGCGACGACGTCACCGCGCGCCGGCAGCGCGGACCGATAGCGCGCGGGCACGGCCTCGATCATCGCGTCCGCGATCGCGCGCACCTGGGCGTGGAGGCGATCGAGGCGCTGATCGGCGCGGGCGAGGGCGCCGATCAGCGGCACCGAGAGCTGGTCGGCGCGGAGCTCGCTCGCGGGGCGGGCGAACCCGTCGCAGTGGTGACGGTCGGCGAGGTGATGGCCGAGCTCGTGCGCGAGCACCGTCACGAGCAGCGTGTTGGCCGCGCGCCGCGCGTCGCGCTCGTCGACGAACCACGCGCGGGGCTGCCACGCGCCGTGCGCGAGGATCGTCGACCAGTTGTCCCAGTACGCGTAGCCGTCGGTCGGCATCGGCTGCATGTGGAGCTCGTGGGACTCGAGGGAGATCCGCGACATCACGTCGCTCGGCTCGAGCATCGACAGGTGGAGCGTGTTCGCGCACGGCAGGTCGAGCCGCGCGTAGCCGGCGCACAGCGCGTGCAGCGCGAGGCCGTAGTCACCGCGATCGATCGCGTCGACGAGCTCGGCGGCGATCGTCGCCTCGGCCGATGGTGGTGACGACGCCGTCGGGGGCTGTGCAGGCGGGGTAGGTGCGCAGCTCGCGACGCGCGCGACGAGCACGCTCGATGCCCCGCCGCTGCCACTCGCGACGTTCACGGGATCTCGTTCGCCGCGCGCCACGCGTCCCAGTAGTCGCGCACCGCGCGCGCGAGCACGTCGATCGGGAGCGGGCGGCCGGTGTCGAGCTCGAGGCGGAGGCTCGCGTACGTCATGCGGAGCACGCCCGCGCCTCCCCACACGGTCATCGTGTCGTCGGCGAACGTCGCGACCGCGATGGCTGGCTCGCTGCTCGCGATCGCGGCGAGCTCGGTGAGCGGCGGCTCGTCGTACGGCGTGTACTCGAACCGCGTGCACCCCGCGAGGCGCAGGCGGAACAGCGCTCCATCCTCGGCGAGCCGCGCCCGCACGAACGCGCAGTCGACCCACACGCTGACCTCGTCGGCGAGGTCGCGCTCCAGGCGCACGATCGTGCCGTCGTGCAAGAACCTCCACGGACGCTCGTCGCTCGCCGCGAGCGTCACGGGCAGTTCGGGATCGGCGCGCCGTGGGCGAGGGCGACGAGCGCGTCGTAGTTGGCCTGCATGCCGGCGACGAGGTCCCCGGTGCTGCCCATCACGGCGTCGAGGTGCTCGACGAACGCGAGCTCGGTGATCGCGGGGTCGTCGGTCGCGATCACCTCCACGGTGCCCTCCGACAGCGTGATGAAGTCGCTGCCCTTGATCTTCTGGTGACGGATCATGCCGAGCTCGACCGCGGGCGCCTCGCCGGTGATCACCCCGTAGCGCCACTGGTCGTCCCACTCGACGGTGAGGATGTTGTTGACGACGTAGTGCACGAGGAAGCTGAACGTGTACGTCGGCTCGGTGTTCGGCATGATCGTCTGGCTGTCGGTCGAGCACCGCGCGACCATCGCCGCGGGATCCTGCGCGAGCGTCCACAGCGCCTCGGGGCTCGCGTGGACGAGGCCGCGCCCGTGCACGCCGACGCCGCCGTTCGGGACCGCGACCGTGCGCAGCACCTCGTCCGGTGACGTGGTGTCGGGCACCGCGTTGTCCTCGAACGGCTCGAGGCCGGCGGGGAACGGCGTCGACACGTCGTCCTGACACGCGGGCAGGGAGGCAAGCGCGAGGACGACGAGGACGACGAGGTACGGCTTCGTCACCCCTCCACTGTAGCGCACGCGGCGGCGGCCGTGGTCCAGGCTCCGCGGGGCGTTGCCTGGTCGATCACTTCGTCGAGAACTTGAACGGGTAGGTGACCTTCACGACGCCCCCCTCGGGTGGCGGCGCGATCTTGATCGCGTACATCGTCTCCTGGATGCACTCGCGCACGGCCGGATCGACGAGGTCGCTCCGGTCGGGATCGATCGCGCTCTCGCCGATGACCCCGCCGACGTCGGCCTCGCCCTCGATCGTGAAGTTGACGACGATCGAGCCGGCCATCGTCGGATCGCGCGCGAGGCCGTCCTCGTAACAGGCGGCGAGCAGCGGCGCGATCTCGCGTACCGAGGCCTGGATGAACTGCTTGTCGAGCTCGCCGCGCGGGAGGGATGGAGGGGGTGTCGCGTCGCCCGATCCCGTGACGGCCCGCGTTCGTCGAGCCGTCGCCTCGCGGATCGCGGCGATCAGTGGCGCTCGCTGATCCTTGGCGATCCGCCCGACCGGTGGCCGCGCGGTGCCGGGATGTGGCTTCGATCCATCCGGCGAGGCGGTCGTGGGTGATGTGGTTGACGAGCGCGGGGCGTCGGGCGTCTTCGATCCCGTCGTGTGCGAGGTGGCCGGCCGCACGAACCACACGATGCCGACGCCGATCGCGACCGCGATGACGAGCGCGAGGATCTTGTGAGGACGCGAGATGGCCATCGTGAGACGATGACACACCTCGACCGTGCGCCTCTCTCACCTAGCGATGATCGGCCACGCCGGGTTGGTCGCGGTCACGGCCGCGTGCGGCTTCCACGGCAGCGGCACGGGCGACGACGTGGCGGGCGACGCCGCGTCGCCCGACGCGGCGATCCCGAGCGCGACGTACTTCGTCGCCGACGCCCTGGGTGATCACGTGTATCGCTACGCGATCGATCGCGATCACGTCACCCCGACGGCCCCGCTCGCTATCGCGCTCGATAACGCGACCTCGCCGTTGCTCGTCGGTGGCCAGCTGCTCGTCGGCCAGAAGGATCTCTCGGCCATCGTGCGGCTGGCGACGCCATCCGCGACCCCCACGCCGAGCGGCACGATCACCGGGAACGGGCTGTCGAGCAACTTCGGCAAGATGATCGTCGTCGACGACGAGGTCTGGGTCGTCAACGCCGGGGGCACCGACATCGATCGCCTCGCCGTCGGCGCGACGACCGCGACGATGGTCGGCTCGCTCCCGGTGATGAACGGTCGCGGCCTCGTGTTCGATCCGATCACGCGCGATCTGTTCGTCAGCCAGTGCTGCAACACCGACACGATCCTGCACTTCACGCTCGACGCCGCGCGCGCGCCGACGTCGCGACCTTCGATCACCGGCGACGGTATCCACAACCCGCACGGGCTCTTGATCACGGCGTGGGGGGAGCTGTTCGCCAGCGCGAACACCAACCAGGTGCTGCGCTTCACCTTCGATGGTGCCGGGCAGCCGACCCGGGTCGGCGTGATCGACGCCAACGCGCTGTCGACGCCGATCGATCTCGCGATGGCGCCGTGGGGCGAGCTGTTCGTGACGAACCAGGGCAACGGCGCGGTGTCGCGGTTCACGTTCGATCCGACGACGCACGCCGCGATCGAGCACGGCTTCTTCACGGTCCCGGCGGCCGCGACCGGCCTGGCGTGGGCCGCGCTCGTGCCCGACTAGCGCTTACTTGAGCTGGCGCCAGTCGACGTGCACCTTGGCGTAGGCCCCCTTGAACGGCGGGGCTCCACCGGCGGGGCCGAGCACGTAGTCGACGCGCCGATTCGCGCGTTCGTCGACCTCCTGGGCGGTCTTCACCTTGAGGACCTCCTCGCCGAAGCCGGCGAAGACGATCTTGATCGCGAGGCCCTTCTTGCGGAAGTACGCGCCGATCGCCCGGGCGCGATCGAGCGACAGCTTCTGGTTCTTCGCGGTGGGACCGACGGTGTCGGTGTGGCCCGCGATGTACAGCGTGAGCGGCAGGACGCGCTCGGTGCGCTTCACCGCGTCGGCGATCTTGCCCAGGCTCGCGTCGAGCTTGCCGGTCTCGCTCGGCTCGATCACCGCCTGGTCGCTGCTGAAGTTCACGTCCTCGTGGTCGACCTCGAGCGACCACGGGATGAGTTCCACGTTGGTCGCGGCGCCGTCGGCGGCGGCGACGCGCAGCTTCATCATCATGACCCGGGTGGTCGGCGGCTGCGACCACGTGATCGCCAGCCAGCGATCGAGCGAACCTGCCGGGAACGTCGCCGTCCCCTTGCCGAGCTCCTTGCCGTCCTCGCCGATCACGACGAGGTCGGCCTTGTCGACGGCGCGCGACACCTTGAACTGCAGGACGCGCTTGTCGAGATCGAGGTGCTCGGCGTCGTAGGTGACCTTGATCGGCGCGATCACTGCGGTGTCGAAGTTCAGCTCGTTGCGCCACGCCCCGTCGGGCCCCTTCGCGGCGATCGTGCCCTTGTAGGTCGCCTTGCCGGCGGCCCCGTCGCCGATCGGCAGCTGCACGACCTTGCCCTTCGCGAGCGCCGCTTGCTTCAGCGCGAAGTGCTTGCCGTCGTCGCGATCGAGCTCGACGCGCACGTCGGTGACCGGCTGCACCGCGGTGAGCTCGAGGATCGGCTTCTGCCCGACCGGGACCTCGCCGCGCAGCCGGAACGTGACCGGCTGGGCCTCCGCGAGACCGGCCCCGAGCAAGACGAGCATGACGAGGACGACCGAGGTCATGACGAGGCTGCGCACCATGTCGAGGGTAATACCGTGCAAGGATGATGGCGATGGCGAACCTCGATCGTCTCACCACCCTCGCGGCCACGTTCGCCGCGATCCACCCCCCGCCGCTCGCGCCCGCCGACGCGGAGACGATCATCGCGATCTCGCAGCTCGTGGTCGACATCGATGGACGCGAAGGCGCGGAGGAAATTCACCTGTTCTTCGCGATCGGCAAGCTGCTGCACCAGCTCGCCGGGACCCCCGACGCGGACATCCCGACGTTCGCGAGCGACGAGGACGACGAGTCGCGGATGTTCGAGCTCGCGACCCTCCTCAAGGCGGCACCGGCGCGCGAGCTCGCCTACGCGATCGCGCGCCTGCTCGCCGCGGTTGATCTCGAGGTCGCGCCGGTCGAGGACGAGTTCCTCGATCGGCTCCGCGGCATCCTCGCGATCGACAAGACACGCGCGGCGTCGCTCACCGTGATGATGCGCGACGTGCGCGGCTAGCATGGGATCGGTCGACGACGACGCGGCCGAGGCGTGCGCGCCGACGCTGCAGAGCGATCCGGGGACGGGCCTCGCGACAC
>JAPLLF010000556.1 GCA_026387715.1 Pseudomonadota bacterium | reverse complement strand
GGTGCATCGGCGGCGCACCACGGTGGCAACGATCACCACGCGCCGGCGGCGGGTGCCGTCCCCGATTCCAAGGCGCCGATCCAGTTCAAGAAGATCAGCGACTGGTCGAAGTTCATGCCCGCGCCGCTGCGCGATCAGGATGATCGCGAGAAGGCGCACCTGCTCGATCTGACGAAGAAGAAGATCGAAGGCGATCGCGCGCAGTCGCAGAGCGCCCTGCTGATGCTCCGCAAGGCGCAGCTCCAGCAAGCGGGGAGCATCCGCGCGGCGAAGGGTGGGCTCGTCGGTCAGATCGCGGGGGCGCAGAGCAAGGCGCTCGGCACGATCGGGTCGGCGGAGTCGACGCAGGCCGCCGCCGTGGCGAGCCACACCTCGGCGATGCAGGCGGCGGTGCGCGGCACCGCCGCCGCGATGAAGAGCACGGTCTCCGGTGCCCACACCGCCGCGATCGCGTCGATCAACTCCGCGGCGCAGGCCGCGACCCAGGCGCTCACGACGAGCAAGGCCACGGCGCTCGGCCAGGTGTCGGCGAAGACGGCGCTCCAGAGCGTCGCGATCGCGCTGAAGTACCTCGCGGCGCAGACCCGCATCCGCGCGCTCGGCGCCTCGAAGGGCTCCGACGCGCACAACGTCCAGGCGCCGCTCAACTACAGCGGCGAGAAGCTCGAGGCGGCGCAGAAGGCCGCCAACGACGTCCGCACGCAATACGCCACGGCGATGCCGGAGCACGCCAACGAGGCGGCGACCGAGCTCGGCGGTCACGTCGGGGACTCGCAGACCGAGGCGCGCACGATCGCGGATCAGCACAAGGACGCGATCAACCAGGCGTTCGAGCAGTGCAAGCAGGCGGTCGACGAGGCCAAGCGGGGGGCGATCCAGGCGGCCGATCAGGCGAAGGCCCAGGCGCTCGCCGCGATCGACACGGCGGCTTCGGGCGCGGTGTCGTCGCTCGGCAGCGCGGGTAGCTCGGCGGTGGCCGGCATCCGGTCGCAGGCCGCGGGCGCACGCGCGAGCATCACGAAGAGCGGCGCGGCGGCGCAGTCCGCCGTCGGGACCGCGTGCACGAAGGCCGCGGGCGAGGTCGAGAAGGGCGCGCACGGGCTCGCGAAGGGCGCCGCGGACGTCGAGGTCGCCGATCCGAACGAGACCCAGCAACAGGTCGCCGAGGCGATGGCGACCTTGCGCTCCGGCGGCTCGAAGATCGTCGGCGATCTCAAGAAGACCGCCAGCGAGTCGGCGAACGGGTTGGCCGAGCAGGCGACCGGCGTGGCGCAGGGCATCGCGGCCGCCGCGCAGAGCGCGAACGCCAGCTCGACCCAGATGGCGAACGGCGCCAAGCAGAGCCTGACGCAGATCGGGCAGCAGTCGGCCAAGGGGCTCGGCGACCTCGCGAAGGCGTTCGGCGATCAGGCCAAGACCATCGCGACGAACGGCGGCAAGGCGTTCACCGAGGTGACGACCGCGCTCGGCACGACGTTCACCGATCAGGGCACGCACCTGCAGACCGGGCTCGACGGCAACTTCGACACGATCAAGGGGCAGTTCGATCAGGCGGTTCCGACGCAGGAACAGGCCGATATCCAGAAGTACGCGAAGCAAGCCGCCGACGCGGTGAAGCCGTGGTGGCAGAAGGCGCTCGCCGTCGTCGTGTCGATCGTCGTCGCGATCGTCGTCGTCGTCGCGGTCGCCGCGCTCGTCACGGTCACCGGCCCGGTCGGGCTCGCGATCGTCGGCGCGGTCGGTGGGGCGCTCGGCTCGGTGCTCGGATCGATGGCGTCGAACCTCGTGCTCGGCAACGGGCTGATGGACGGCATCTCGTGGCAGTCGGTCGCGATCGGCGCGGTCACCGGCGCGATCACCGGCGGCATGTCGAGCGCGATCTCGGGTCGGCTCGCGGCGCGCGGCATCGGCTGGACGATGGAGGCCGGCGCGAGCGGCGCGCTGACGCAGACCGCGGGCGCGGGGCTCGGCAACTTCGCCGTGCGGGTCGGCGTCGACGCCGGCATGAACTTCGTCGGCGACTTCATGAACCAGGTCGGCACGAACCTCGCGAGTGGCAAGGGCTTCCACTACGAGTTCTCGATGCAGAACCTCGTGACCGGGCTCATCACGTCCGGCATCACGAACTCCCACGGGTTCGACGGGCTCAAGAGTGGCTCCGGGACGCTGGGCAAGATCGGCCTCGACATGGGCGCCGACGCCGTCGGCCAGGTCGGCGGCAGCGTGCTGACCGGCAACGGCGTGCAGTACGAGTTCAGCGCCGACACGTTCGCGGGCGCGTACATGGACACGCGCCACGGCGGCGCGGGTGGCGCGAACCACCCGACGAGCGCCGGCGCTCCCGCGCCGCACCTGCCGGGTGCGGGCGGAACGCCCGCGCCGCACGCCAATGGTGGCGCCCCGACCCCGGCCCCGCACACGGATGGCGGTGCCCCGGCTCCGCACGCCAATGGTGGTGCGCCGACGCCCGATACCAGCGCCCCCGCACCGCACGCGAACGGTACGCCCGCACCGACGGCGAACGCCCCCGCGCCGAACGGCACGCCCGCCCCGGCGGGAACGCCGGCGAACGCCACGCCGGCGAACGGCACGCCTGCGCACGCGAACGACAACGCGGCACCCGCCGCCAACGGCACGCCCGCGCCCACGCACGCGAACGACAACGCGGCACCCGCTGCCAACGGCACGCCCGCGCCCGCGCATGCGAACGACAACGCGGCGCCTGCCGCGAATGGCACGCCCGCGAATGCGAACGCCGCACCCGCGGCCGGCGCACCGGAGCACGCGAACGACAACGCGGCGCCTGCCGCGAGCGGCACGTCGGCGCACGCGCCCGCGGCGAGCGGCGCCCCACCGGCCCCGGCTGGTGCCGCACCGGCCCACGCACCGGCAGCGAACGACGGTGGCGCAGCACCCCACCACGACAACGACAGCGGCGGCAGCGGTGGTGACGGTGGCGAAGCACCGTCGGCGCACGATCACCAGCTCGACTCGCTCGGCTATCCCGAGGGCACCCGGGTCATGCAGAACGAATCGGCGGAGCGCGTCGCCGCGGGCGAGGCGCCGACGGGGCTCCGCGACACCGAGGCGAACCAGCGCGGCACCGAGGCGCTCGCCGCCCACCGCGCCGACCCGGCGATGACGCCCGAGCGGCTCGCGGCGCTCCACGCCGAGACCGCGGCGAACCTCCGCAACAACCCCGAGCCGTCGGGCGATCTGGCGCGTGACGTCGCCGCGACCCACGCCAAGGTCGGCGCGGGACCCGAGGGCGCGACGCCGGGAACGACCCCGGCCACGGCCGGCGGCACGCCCGCAGCGGCCGAGCCGCCGAAGACCGGTGGCTCACCGCGCCAGGCGTCGGGCGATCTCGATCAGCTCTATCGCGACGCGGCGGTCGCGCAGTCCGAGCTGTCGTCGCTCACGACCACGATCGCCAGCGAGACCGGCGGTCGTCCGATGATCCCGCCCGCGCTCAAGGGTCGCGCGCGCGCCGAGGAGAAGATCGCGGCCGACTACGGCGGCGATCCGGCGCGCATCACCGACCTCGCGCGGAGCTCGATCGAGTTCGACAGCCCGCAGGCGCTCCAGCGAGGCCTCGCGAGGATCGGCGAGGGTGCGGAGATCGTCCGCACCAAGGATCGCTTCGAGAACCCGGCCGACGGGTACCGCGACGTGCTGCTCAACGTGCGGATGGCGAACGGCCA
>JAPLLF010000892.1 GCA_026387715.1 Pseudomonadota bacterium | reverse complement strand
GAAACCACCCATCGATCCTCTTATCCGTTCCGTTCGGTGCCGCCCTCCAAACCGATTCCGCCCAAGGTCGGCGAGGCAGGTGGGGCGACCACCCCGGGCAGCTCGCCTCCGCCGTCGATTCCGATCCGATCCTTCGCCGGTTTCCGATGGGAAGGAGACGTCCCCTGGCAGAAATGGTCGCAGCTTTACAACAAGGTCGTCTCGCGCTTCTCGACCAAGGGGCTGAAAGTCCGAGTGACCATCGAGGTCGCTCCGAGCACCGGCGTCTCCGAGCAGGAGCTTGAGGACACCAAGACGGCGCTGAAAGAGCTGGGTCTCTCGAGCGAGCTGACGCTGCGCGAGAAGATCTAACATCCGCGGAAGAACACGCTGGGGAACCGCAAGCGGGCGGTGGCCCCAGCGTCACGTCGAGAACGAACGATCGCGAGGCTCGCGGCCGCCCAGGCCGAGGTCCACATCACCCGCAAGGGCCGCGGGGCGGCGGTCACCGGCACCGCGTAACCCGTTACACTGGGGCAATGCCAATGACCGACTTCGCGATGCGGCGTGCGGACTTCATGATGTTCCTCGCCTATGCCTCGGACCTCGCCACGGGGCATTCGAACGACTTCGCGCTGAGATCGTGCGTCCTGGCGATGCGGATCGCCGAGCTCGTCGGGAGCCCCGAGCAAGAGCGGCGCAACGCGTACCACCAGTCGATGCTGCGCTACGTCGGCTGCAACGCCGACACGCACATCCTGTCGGCGACCTTCGGCGACGAGATCGCCCTGCGGCGAGACCTCGTCGGCATGGACATGGGAGATCGCGCGAAGCTCGGGAGCGTCTTCGTGAAGGCGTTCACGCGACACTACGCCGAGCTCGCGCCCGCGGCGCTCGAGCAAGCGATCCAGGACGGCCTCTCCCAGGCGGCCGCGGTGAGCCGCCAGGTCCTGACCGCGCACTGCGAGGTCGCGCAGCGGATCGGCGAGCGCCTCGGCCTGTCCGAGGAGCTGCGCAAGAACCTGGGGCAGATCTACGAGCGCTGGGACGGCAAGGGCCTTCCCCATGGCAAGAAGGGCGACGAGGTCTTGCCGGCCGTGCGCCTCGTCACGCTGGCGCAGGACGCGATCGCGCTGAGCGACGCCAGCGGCATCGAGGAGATGGCCCGCGTCGTCGCCAGCCGGGCCGACGGCGCCTACGAGGGCGAGCTCGCCCGGGCGGTCTCGGCCAACGCGGCTTCGCTCATGGCCGGCATCGGCGCCACCGTCGATCGCGAGGAGATCCTGCGCCTCGAGCCCGAGCCGCCGGCGACGCTGAACGACGCGGAGTGCGAGGAAGCGTTCCTGGCGATCGCCGACATGATCGACATGCGCATGCCGCTCACGCACGGTCACTCGCGAGCCGTGGCCGATCTCGCCGAGGCCGCCGGCGACAAGCTCGGCATGCCGGCGGGCGACGTGCGGGCGCTGCGATGGGCGGGGCACGTGCACGACATCGGCGAGCTCGTGGTCCCCGTCTCGACCTGGACGCGTAGCGGCCCGCTCTCCGCGCGCGAGCGCGACACCGCGCACCTCCACGGCTACCACGGCGAGCGGGCGCTGGCCGCGTTCGGTCGCGACGGAGAGCCGATGGCCGCGCTCGTGCTCCGCCATCACGAGCGTATCGACGGCTCGGGCTATCACCGCAAGGTCGGCGCCTCCGACCTGTCGCTCCCCGCACGGATCCTGGCCGCCGCCGAGAGCTTCCAGACGGCGCGCGAGGAGCGACCGCATAGGAAGGCGCTGTCGGCCAAGGCCGCAGCGTCGAAGGTGCGCGCCGACGTGCGCGCCGGGAGCCTCTGCCCGTCCGCGGCCGAGGCCGTGCTCGCGGTTGAGTTAGTTAGTTCGTGGTGTTGGGTTAGTGTTT
>JAPLLF010000213.1 GCA_026387715.1 Pseudomonadota bacterium | reverse complement strand
GCCGCGCTCGTCGGAACGCTCGAGCAACCAGTCCGCATAGACCAGCCGTGCCTGATCGTCGTCGGCGGCGGACTCGGCGATCCGCGCGAGCAACTCGTCCTCGGTGACCGTGATCGGCGCCGGCGTGGGGACGTTCCGCGGGCGATCCGGAAGCACGCCCTTGATCGAGAACATCTGCGCGGTTCCGCGCTCGAGGGGCGTCCAGCCACCCGCGAGCGCGTGCTCGATCGCGTGGCGCACGAGCCACGGCGTCACCAGGTTGTCATGCGAGAACACCGTCGTCATCGGACGTCCGTGTGCCAACTCGGCCGACCGCGCGAGCACGCGAACGCTGTCATCATCTCCGGTTACCCTCCACTGATAGCGGCGGTCACCCACGACGATCGAGCGCCACGACGCCATGGCTAGCGCGCGCTCTGCGCGAAGCAACTGGACGAAGCGAAGCTCATGTCGACGATGGTGTCACATCGTGGTTGGCCCACACGCGTGGTTCCCGACCGTTGCCCGTTAACGGCCTCTAACGGAGGGTGGCCGCTGCGCGCGCTGCCGCCGGCGCGCCGGCGCACTCAGGCTGATGCCCGACGACGTAGCTGGGGAACAGGCACTTCTGCAGCGTCGGTGGCATGCGGTCGCAGATCGCCTTCGTGTTCGCCGCCTTCTCGATCTGCGACCAGCGCGGGATCATCGCGGGCATCTGGGTGAACAGCGCCGCTGCCCGCTCGCAGTCCGTGCCCATCGGCGCGACGCAGCGCTCGAGCCCCGACATCGAAAGCCGGGTGATGGCGTGCGCGCGATCGGTCTTCAGGATCGAACAGTCGGTTTCGGCGGCGGGGCCCGTACACCCGACGAGCGCGAGGGCGAGGCCCACCTTGATCATCGGCAGACTCTAGGACGGACCGATCACCTTGACCATGCTTCCGCCGCTAGCTCTGGAGGCGACGCTCGACGAGCCAGCGCGCGGGGCGGAGCCACCAGCGGCGAAAATCGACGAGGTAGGCGGTCGCCCGCGGCAGCGCCCCCAGCCGCGCCTTGAGCTTCGGCGTCGTCGGCCCGAGATCGGCCTCCGCGCATCGCCAGCGTCCCGCGAGCTCGATCCAGGCGTGCTGGAGCAGGAAGTACGCGTGGACGCGACGCCCGCGCGCGAGATCGGTGCCGGTCGTGCGGATGAGGGCGGCGGGGCCGGCGTTCAAGATCAGCGAGAACGCGATCGGGTCCCCGTCGAGCTCGACGGTGCAGATCGTGCGCAACGACGCGTGGAGCGCCGCGATCGCGTCGAACAGGCGCGCGTCGGTCGCGATCGGATGCGCGACCTCATCCACGTAGCGCGCGCGTGTGTGGTCGAGCAACCCGACGAGCACATCGGCGGGTGGCAACGCATCGTCGTAGTAGCGGACGACGGCGTTGGCCTCGGCGCCGCGGCGAAGGCTGCGGCGGAGATCGCGACAGGTGACCGAGGCGAGCCAGGCCGCGTGATCGGAGGGCGTCGCCACGACGTGATTTTCGAAGAACGGCACGCGCGGCAGGCCATGCGCGTCAGCCTCCGGCGTGCCGGTGAGGACGCGGACGACGAGCAGATCGACGTCGAGCTCGGCGCGCACCTGGGCGATCAGCGCCTCCTGCAGGAGGCGGCGCTCGGCGTCCGACGCGTCGGGGGCGACCAACAACCCGGGTACGTGGAGCAGCGGCAGCTCGCAGAACGCGATGTCCATGCGCAGCGGGTGGAGCCCGAGCTTGCCCAGCGTCCGGGCCACGCGCTCGGCGCCCGATCCCATGTAACTCGCGAGGTCGACGCCGTGCACGACGTGGACGACACCGAGCGCGCGATCCCCGCCCCGAGCATCGCGCTCGCCGCCTCGAACGACGTGATGGTCAACGCCCAGGCGTCGAGCGTGGTGACGGTGAACCCGGCCGCGACCGGCCGCGTCAGCCCATGATCGGCACACCGACGGGTCGCGAAGCGCTCGAGGAAGTCCGAGGCATCGGTCCCTGTTCGCTGGTCGACAGTGAGCTCACGGACGCTACAGCCGTCCAAACGACGGCGTCGGCATGTCGACGAGGTCGCTTACTGCCCGGACTTCTTGCGGCGGCGCTTCAGGAGGACGCGGTTCGCGCGTTGGCGTTGGCGCTTGAGCGCGGCCAGGTTGGCGAGCGCGGCGGGGTCGAGGTCCGGCGTGGCGGCCGTTTGCTTGATCTTGCTGTTGGGCATGGAGAGGCCGGCAACGTACCAGATCGTCACGACCGAAGACGCACCGCCTGGGTGATTGCCGACCGCAGCTCCCTGCCCCACGCCTCAGAATGTGTGAACAGGGCTCCGAGCAGGCCCGGCTCGTCACCACGACGAAGGTCGGCCGCGTCGGCGGCACGTACCGGCTCGCGTTCGACCACGGCCTCCACAGCCGGTACCTCGAGGTGACGCCGCACGCGTGGACGACTTCCCGCAGCTCCTCTACGTGCGGGTGGGTGCGAGCTTGTGCTGGTCGTCGCGCGCGAACGTCTGGGGCTCGCCGCCACGCGGCACGTGGAGCGTGGCGGTCTCGAGCGCGGGCAGTCGCGCGAGCTCGGGCAGCCACGAGGCGACGTCGCGCCCCTCGGCGAGCCCCAGGACGACGTGGCGTAGCCGCTTGCCGAACGTCGCGCTCGCGAGCCAGTTCTTCGGCGGGGCGCGCATCTCGATCGCGACGAGCGCGGGCAACTTGTCGGTCGCGTGGAGGACCGCGAGGCCCGCCTCACCCAGCGGGTGCTCGGTGCTGGTGGCGAGTCGCTCGAGGTGCGGCCACGCGTGCTCGAGCAGCCGCGCGAGGTCGACGTCGTCCTTGAGGTTCACGTCGCGCAGCGACTTCATCACGGGGTCGACGGCGAACACGCCCGAGTCTTGCCCCGAGAAGGCCTGGTTCGAGAAGCGCGTGCCCGTGAACCGGAGGTGCTCGACCGTCGCCCACGACGGATCGTGGCCGTAGCGCTCGGCTTCCATCGCGTTCTTGAGCTTGACCCGGCACGCCGCGAGGAAGCCGCGCCGGAACTCGACGCCCTCCTTCGCGATCACCTTCTCCAGGGGGCCGAGCCACGCGCGCGCGTGCTTCGTCAGGAGTGCGGTCATCCGCCTGGTCTGGGTGGCCGTCGGCGACGGGACGAGCTGGAGCGTGATGAACTCGCCGCGCGGGTCGTCGCTCGCGCCGAGGTGATCGGCGAGCACGGCGCGCGGACCGTCGTCGAACGGATCGGCGTACACCTCGGCGAGCAGCGCGTCGCGTCGCGCGTCGCCACCGACGGGCACGGCCGCGGCGAGCGCGCGCTCGATCGCCGCGAGCTGCCGGGCCTCGACCGCCGTGGGCTCGGGGACACCGTCGGGATAGCGGGTCGCGTAGGCCGCGAGCACGCGGTCGGCCTGGACGTCGAGCCACGCGCGCTGCAAGGGGCGGATCTTCCAGGTCTCGCGGATCTCGGGATCGACGTCATCGCGCGCGGATCGTCGAGGCCGTCGACGACGCCGAACACGGTCGACCAGAAGCCACGCGAGCCATTCGACGTGAACGGCATCTCCCGCAGGTACGCCAGGAGCGCGCGGGAGAAGCGCGGATCGCGCGGCTTTTGTCCGAGGCGGAGGACGTGCGCGGTGCGGTTGTTGAGCTCCTCCTTGTCGGCGAACAGCGGTCCCCATGGGGTCTCGACGAGCCGATCGACGCGGTCGATCGCGTCGGCGAGGCGCGGCAGCGGACGCTTGGCCCACACCGCGAGCATCGTCGCGAGCGCCTTGGCGGGCTTGTCGGCGACGAGCGCCGCGACCGTGGCGAGGTCCATGCGTGAGCCTACGTTGGTTTCGTCGCGCTGGGTGAACCCGAGGTCCGCGCGCGGTGTCACGGGGAAGTAACCTTCGAGATCACGCTCGCCGGCCGCGATCGAGCTCCCCTCTCCGGTCACGCTTCGCTCACGCAAACACCTCAGGTGGCGTTCGCGTTCGACCCGCGAGCCCAACAGTCAACTCGACCAGGAGCTCGGCCCGCCGCGTGGGATCGAGCTTCACGGCACTGCGCGCGGAAAACCGCGAGAGACCCGCAGGCGGCAACGCGGCCACGGCGGTGCCGAGCGCGCCCAGCCCGGCGTATGGCCGGCCGAGCCAGGTCGCGTCGAGCACGATGCCCCCCTCGCTGTCGCGGGTCAACGCGAGCTCCCACGCCATCGTCGACTGGCCGATCGCGAACGTGGGTGACAGAACGAGCTTGTCGAGGGAACAATCGCCGAACCAGCGGTACGCCGCGGCGAGATCGACCTCGGCGCGATCCAGCACGAGCGTGACAACCCCGATCGCGGCGCAGGTCGAGTCGCACCAGGCGAG
>JAPLLF010000222.1 GCA_026387715.1 Pseudomonadota bacterium | reverse complement strand
CAGGTGCTGGCAGAGCAGCTCGACGCTCGGCGTGTGCCGGAGATCGATGCCGTAGCAGTGGAGCCGCGCCGCGAAGTCCGCGCCGTCGGGCTCGCGCATGAAGCGACGGGCGGCGTCGCGCGGGAACCGGGTCAGCACGATCACCTCGGCGCCGCAGCGCAGCAGCTTGATCGCCGCCTGGTAGCCGATCTTCACGCGTGCGCCGGTCACGATGTAGACGCGCCCGCGCAGATCGGCGTGCTCGTCGCGCTTGCGGTAGTTCAGCTCGGCGCACGGCCCGCACATCTGGTCGTAGAAGAAGTGGAGGTCGAAGAACTCGTTCTTGCACACGTAGCAGGACTGCGGATCGACGACACGCGCGCCCCGCGGCGGCGACGCCCCCTGATCCTCGCGCTCGGCCTCGGCCGCGGCCCAGCCGCCGTCGTCGGGTCCCTCGTCGTCGCGCACCGGCGCGTCGAGGGCCTGATCGGGGTTCGGCAGGGTGACGCGGGGGAGGGGCGTCTTGAACACCGGCTCGCGGCGGAGCGCGCGGATGCCGGTCTCGTCGAGCAGCGCCTGGTCGGCCTCGCGCTTGGCGGCCGTCCGCTGGCGCATCAGGACCTTGCCGAGGTTCTTGCGCGAGTAGCGGTCGGGGCGCGACAGCTTGCCCGCGGCGGAGACCAGGCGGATGCGCAGGGGCTCGTCGAGCTCGGCGAGGTTGCGGAGGTCCTCCCCGTAGTACTCGAGGAGCGAGATGGCGGCAGCGAGTTGCTTGTCGCGCTCCTCTGTAGGTTCCTCGATCGACATCGACGGCGTATAACCCGACGCATGATCATCGCCAAGCGCCTCAAGGGCAAAGCCATCGCCGCGTGGCTCGGACCGACCGGAGACGCCGCGCGCCGGGCCGTCGCGAGCGTCAAGCAGACGATCGCGCGCACGCCGACCGCCCAGACGCTCGACTTCTACTTCGAGATCGCCGACCCGTGGAGCTACCTCGCGGCGCAGGCGCTGCAGCGCCTGATCGCGCACTACGGCGTCGCGTTCACCGCGACGGCGGTCACCCCACCTGCCTCGGACGTCAACCCGATGCCGCTCCTGCGCGATGCGCACGCGGTGCGCGATGCGCGCGAGCTGGCCGCGTACTGGAACCTCGAGTTCCCCGCGAAGAAGCCGGCCGACTCGGGCCTGGTGCGCGACGTCGGCACCGTGCTCGTCAAGTCCCGGCCGGCCGGCGCGCAGCTCCAGGCGATGCTCGATCTCGGCGCGGCGATGTGGACGACCGATCGCAAGCAGGTCGCCAAGCTCGTCGGCCAGTACGGCTTCGAGGGCCACAACGACGTGCTGCCGATCCTCAACGAGAGCTACGCGGCGCTCCGCAAGGCCGGCCACTACCAGGGCGGCATGATCCAGTACGCGGGCGAATGGTACTGGGGCATCGATCGCCTCGCCTATCTCGAGGAGGTGCTCGCGCGCGACACCGGCAAGCCGGTCGCGCACGTGGTCGCGCCGCGCCCGGAGGCCGAGCGTGGCCCCGAGAAGCTCTCGGACAAGCCGCTCACGTGCGAGCTGTGGTTCTCGTTTCGCTCGCCGTACAGCTACCTCGCGCTCGAGCAGATCGAGGCGGTGCTCGGGCCGGACGTCGAGCTCGTGCTGCGGCCGATCCTGCCGATGGTCACGCGCGGCCTGACGCTCCCACAGGTCAAGCGCTTCTACATCGTGCGAGACGTCAAGCGCGAGGCCGATCGGATCGGCCTCCCGTTCGGCGAGCTGTGCGACCCCCTGGGCACCGGCGTGACCAACTGCCTCGCGATCGCCAAGTGGGCGCAGGCACGCTCGTCGGCCGAGGCCCTCGCGTTCGCGAAGTCCGCCATGCGCGGCATCTGGACCGAGGCGCGCGACATGGCCGAGTACGTCGATCTGAAGTTCGTCGTCGAGCGCGCGGGCCTGCCCTGGGACGAGGCGCGCGCGGCGATGGCCCCGGAGCACGCCGAGGCCGTCACCAAGTGGGCGACGACCAACGCGACCGACCTCGGGGTCGTCGGGTTGTGGGGCGTGCCGTCGTATCGCGTCGGTGACTTCGTGACGTGGGGCAACGATCGGCTGCCGCTGCTCGCCGATCGGCTGCGACGTCATCGCGCCGCGATGTGAGCAGGTGTAGGCCACGAACGGTCATCCGATCGTCGCGAAGCCGCACCCCAAGGGCTACACTCGACGGGTGACTGCCTTGCCCTCCGAGCAGTTCGGACCGTACCGCGTGTACGAACAGCTCGGCGTGGGTGGCATGGCGTCGGTGCATCGCGCCGAGCTCGCGGAGACCCTCGGCTTCCAGCAGGTCATCGCGCTCAAGCGCATGCTCCCGCACGTCGCCGCCGACGACAACATGGTCGCGGCGTTCGTGCGCGAGGCCCGGCTCGCGAGCCACCTGCGGCACGCCAACGTCGCGCAGACCTTCGAGCTGGGGCGCGTCGACAACATCTACTTCATCGCGATGGAGCTCGTCACCGGGCACAACCTCCGCGAGCTCCTCAAGCACTGCGCGATCGCCAACACCGGGCCGATGCCGGTGCCCGTCGCGCTCCACATCCTCAACCAGATCTGCGACGCGCTCGACTACGCGCACAACCTCACCGACGCGACCGGCACGCCGCTCGGCATCATCCACCGCGACGTCACGCCGTCGAACATCATCGTGTCCGACAGCGGCATCGTGAAGCTCATCGACTTCGGCATCGCCAAGGCGGCGACCAACCGCAACCTGACGATGCCCGGCGTGACCAAGGGCAAGGCCGGCTACTTCAGCCCCGAGCAGG
>JAPLLF010001138.1 GCA_026387715.1 Pseudomonadota bacterium | reverse complement strand
GCGCGCGTGGCGCATGCGGACGCTCGGGTGGGGGGCGCTCGTGATGCCGCTCGTCGCGGTCGTCGTGGTCGTGCTGCTGTGGCCGCGGCTGTGGGGGCACCCGGCCGCCGCGCTCGCCGAGTCGCTCAAGAAGCTCGGCACCCTGCACCCGGCGGAGCCGTTCCTCGGCACGTCGACCAACACGCCGCCCGGGTACTACTTCTTCGTCTACCTCTATGCGACCGCGCCGATCGGCGTGCTCGTCGGGATCGTCTTGTTCGCGTGGCGAGCGTTCGTCGAGCGCCGGTTCGTCGCCCCGATGGTCGCGATCCTGATGGTCCTCACGCCGCTCGTCGTCGCGTTCTCGCCGGTCCGTCAGGACGGCGTCCGCTACGTGATCCCGTCGGTCGCCGCGCTCGCGCTGCTCGCCGCGATCGGCTTCGACTTCGCCGTCGCCAAGCTCGCGCGCTGGCGGAGGCCGGCGATCGCCGTGCTCGCCGGCTACTTCATCGTCGTGCTCGTCCGCATCCATCCGTACGGGCTCGACTACTTCGGCGAGCAGGTCGGTGGCGCCGGCACCGTCGAGCGGCGGCGCTGGTTCGAGACCGCGTGGTGGGGAGAGGGGCTCGGCGAGGCGCTCGCGTACGTCAACGCGCACGCCGCGCCGAACGCGCGCGTGTATCGCGACTGCATCGTGCCCGGACACCTCGCGTGGTTCCGCGCGGATCTGTGGGCGACCGTGCCGCACGATCCCCTGCAGGCGACGTGGATCGTGGCGTACGCCCCGGCGACCACGCCGTGTTCGATCCCGAAGGACGCGACCCTGAAGCTCTCCGTCGAGGTCGACGGCGCGATCCTCGCGCGCGTCTACCAGCGTTGACGACTGCTCGAGCGTCGAGCTAGGTCTTCTTCGGGACGGACTTCGGCGCCGGCTTCACCGGCTCGTCGTCCTTGCGCGTGCCGCTGATGCTCCACGACTGCGTGCACAGCGGGTGCCCCTGCGTCTGATACTCGCCGGTGAACACCAGCGACAACAGGCCGTTCTGCACGCGTCCGGCGACCTGGAACACGCCCTCCATGCCCGCGACCGCGGTCCGCCCGAGCTTGCTCTTCGCGGTGATCTTGCCGGTCTTGGTGGGTTGCCCGGTCATCATCGGGATGCGCTCGATGTCGACCGCGACGAGCGCCCCCTTCATCGCGATCTTGAGATCGCCACGGGCGAACTTGAGGAACTCGTTCGGGCAGTTGTTCGACGACACCTCGTACTTCACCTCGTACGTGCCGAGGATGGTCTCGGCCGAGGCGATCGAACCCAGCGAGAGGACCGTAGCGACGGTAGCAACGAGGAGTGGGCGCATGGGACTTCTACCAATAGACGCCGACCCAGCGGCGTCGATTCAATCCTACCAAACCCTCATGGTTTCGACGCGGTACGGGTCGCGTCCTTGTAGATGTACATGGTCTGGACCGACCGGGTCTCCGTGCTCGACCGCGCCACGACCGTCACCATGTTCGAGCCCGCCCACCGGGGGAGGTCGGCCGCGAAGTCGAGGCTCTTGCCGTCCTTACCACCACGGTTGGAGCGATAGAACACCTTGCGGCTATCGATGTGCGAGCTGCGGTTCGAGACGTAGATGTAGACGTCCTCGACGTGCTGCTCCGCGCTGGCGTTGCCCTGGAGCTTGTAGGTGTCCGCGCTGGTCTGGATCCCGGTGCCCTTGACCGTGATGATCGGAGGGACCGAGCTCCAGGCGAGCGCGAACGCACCCGTGGTCGCGCCACCGGGGGTCAGCGACGCGGTCGGGATGAACCCGACCTTGCCCCCGCCGGCGACCTTGACCTTGGTGTAGCCGCCGAACTGACCGAGGCTCGCGAAGCCGGCGCCCTTGCCAACGTTGCCGATCAGGGTCGTCCCGTCGGACGCACCGCTGCGGATCGCGACGGGCGCCTTCGCGGTCACCGCGCCGGTCGACAGCGCGCCGACGACCGACGGCTGCACCTTGAACTTCAGCTTCTGCGACGTCTGCACGTCGAGCAGCTCGTCGTACGCCATGAACTCGACGATCACCTCGTCGGTCTTGAGCGTCGCGTCGGTCGCGAGCGGGAACTCGATCTCCTTGACGCCGCCGGGCACGAGCTTGTCCTCGAACCGCGACTTGCCGAGCACGACGCCGTCGCCGGTCGCGTTGCGCAGCAGGATCGTCGCCTTCTCGGCGGTGCCGGTGCCGATGTTGCGCACGTCGACGATCAGCCGGTACTTCTCCCCGCGCTGGACGAGGCCATCGCCGTTGCCGTCGTCGACGAGCTGGTAGGTGTACGCGAACACCGGGCGCGGGGCGGCCTCGATCTTGAGCTCGGTCGGGACGATCTTGGCGATCGCCCCGCGCTGCTCGCGGACCTCGAGCGACAACCGATCGACGCGATCGATTGCGTCCTTGCGGACCTCGATCTTGGTCGTGTACGTCCTGGTCTCGCCCGGGTTCACCTTGCCGATCGGCAGCTCGGTGTCCTCGAACGTGTTGTCGTCGGCGTGGACCCGCGACAGCACGCGGAAGGCGGGCGCCGTCCCGGTGTTCTTGACGGTCGCGGTCACGTCGATCGTGGTGCCCGCCTTGATGCTCGCGGTCGGCGAGGTGGTCAGCGCGACGTCGAGGTTCGCGCTGCCCGACGCGCCGTCGCCCGACGTCCAGTCGACGCCGATCACGGCGAGCGCGGCGACGAGCTTCTTCTCCTCCTCGGCCCGCACGCGCTGCACGAGCTTGGTCGCGCTCGCGACGAGCTTGTTGCGGTTCGGCGTGCTGGCACCGGCGACGAGCTCCTTGGCGAACTTCATCTCGAAGTCCTCGGTGACGTCGTCGTCGGCGGGCTCCTCGTCGTCGTCCGGCGGCGCGGTCGCCGTCGCCGTGGTACCGGCGGTCGGGGCCTTGCGCTCGACGATGAACGGGATCTCGTGCGCCGGCTTGTCGATGTCCTTGGCGTAGGTCGACACCAGGTGCGCGTCGAGGTCCTTCTCGCCTTAGGTGCGCGTCGGCTCGAGCAGGCGCACGAAGTCCTCGGCCTCGGTGTTCTTCTCCGGGACGTACATCCGCTGGAGCTGTATGTCGGGGACGATGCCGAGGTTCTGGATCGACCGATCGCCGGGCGTGAGGTACTGCGCGATCGTGAGCTTGAGCTTGGAGTGGTCGTCGTTGTCGTAGAGTTCCTGGACGGAGCCTTTGCCGAACGTGCGCGTGCCGACGATGATCGCGCGGTCGAGGTTCTTGAGCGCGCCCGCGACGATCTCCGACGCCGAGGCCGACCCGCCGTTGACGAGCACCGCGAGCGAGCTGTTGGTGTCGCCGAAGCCACGCTCGGCGCGACGCGCCTCGCGATCACGGCCCGACACCGTCGACACGATCGTACCGGAGTCGACGAACAGATCGGAGAGCTGCACGGCCTCCTCGAGGAGGCCACCCGGGTTGTACCGGAGGTCGAGGATCCACGAGGTCGCGCCCTTGGCCGACATCTCCTTCATCGCGTCGGCGACGTCGCTCGCGATGTTCTTGGAGAACTGCTTGACCTTGATGTAGCCGACGCCCTTGTCGAGCAGCTTGTGCTCGACCTGCTGGACGCGGATCACCGCGCGCACGAGATCGAAGCGCAGCGTCTGCGCCTCGTTCTTGCGATCGACCCACAGCGTCACGCCGGTCTTGGGATCGCCGCGCATGCGATCGACCGCCTCGTTCGACGTGAGGTTCTCGGTCGGCTCGTTGTTGATGCGGACGATGTGGTCGCCCGGCTTGAGCTTGTCCCAGGCCGGCGTGTCCTTCATCGGCTTGATGACGGTGAGCTTGCGGTCGACCATGCGGATCACGATCCCGAGGCCTCCGAACTTGCCGCTCGTCGACACGTCCATGTCGCGCGCCGCTTCCGGATCCATCAGCGTCGAATGCGGATCGAGCGTCGACAGCATGCCGTTGATCGCGGCGTACTCGACCTTCGCGAGGTCCGCGCCCGCGTTCATGTTGCTCTCGACGAATCGGAACACGCGGCGGAGCTTCGCGGTCATCTTCCACAACGAGTCGACGTCGTCGGTGTCGAACACCTCGCGCTTGTCGTTGACCGCGATCGTGACCTTGTTGTTCGCGGGGTCCGGCTCGACGAGGACCTCCGGGATGTTGAACTGCACCGAGTCGAGCGCCTCGTACAGCATCTTCTTCGGGTCGATGCGGGCGGGATCGACGTAACGATCCTTGATCTTGAGCAGCGTCTTGTTGAACAGCACGAGCGCCGACAGATCGTGACGTTGCGGCTGCGCCTCGCCTGGCGCGGCGTGCGCCGCCCGGGTCTCGAGCTCGAGCGACGGCACGCCATCCGGAGATCGCCGAACCACCGTCAGCACGAGCGCGGCGCTCGCGGCAGTACCCACGAGGATCAGATTCAGCCAGCTTCGGCGCATCCCGCAATTATAGGGGCGACTCGCGTGCGGGCCACCCACGATTCCGTTCGATCATGGCCCGCGGAAGCGCGCCTGGTTCGATCGCGCACGGAGCTTGGGGTGGGCTACATGTAGTATGATCGATCTCGTCATGGCCGACCGGATGCGCAAACCTGCCGGAGCCAAGCGCGGCAAGAAGGCGGCCGTCATCGACGTCGGCGACAAGCCCGACGGCGAGGACGAGGACGGCGCGGCGAAGCCCGACGACGAGGACGCCGAGGAGGAGAAGGACGCCGACGAGGGCGTCGACACCGACCTCGCGAACGCCACGGTCGAGATCTCGGCCGACGGTGAGGTCGAGCTGGTCGATGCCGAGGAGGCGCCCGCGCCACGCTCGACCGGGGGATCGCTCGCCCGGCGCGATCCGCTCGGCGCGTACATCAACGAGACCAAGCGCTTCAAGCTGCTCACCCCCGACGAGGAACACGCCCTCGCGGTGCGGCTCGTCGAGCACGGTGACACCAGCGCGGCGCGCAAGATGATCGAGGCGAACCTCCGGCTCGTCGTCAAGATCGCGTACGAGTACCGCCGCGCGCACAAGAACCTCCTCGATCTCGTCCAGGAGGGCAACATCGGGCTCATCCAGGCGGTCGGGAAGTTCGACCCGTATCGCGGCGTCAAGCTGTCGAGCTACGCCGCGTTCTGGATCCGCGCGTACATCCTCAAGTTCATCCTCAACAACTGGCGGCTGGTGAAGATCGGCACCACGCAGGCGCAGCGCAAGCTGTTCTTCAACCTGCGCAAGGAGCGCGAGAAGCTCGAGCAGCTCGGCTTCGAGCCGACGACGGCGCTGCTCGCGGAGAAGCTCGACGTCGCCGAAAAAGAGGTCATCGAGATGGAGCGTCGGCTGGCCGCGCCGGAGGCCTCGCTCGATGCGCCGCTTGGCAGCGACGACGGCGACGGCACGCGGACGCGGATGGACTACCTGCCGAGCGACGCCGATCGACCGGATCGCGCGGTCGCGCAGAACGAGTTCGCCCAGCTGCTCCGCGAGAAGCTCGAGACGTTCGCCAAGACGCTGGAGGGGCGCGAGGAGACGATCTTCCGTCAGCGCTGGCTCACGGAGGATCCGCTCACGCTGCAGGAGCTCGGCGATCGCTACAACGTCAGCCGCGAGCGCGCGCGCCAGCTCGAGAAGCGCATGCTCGATCGGCTCAAGAAGTACCTCGAGGCCGAGCTCGGCAGCGCGGTCGACATCGACGCGATGATCCGCGAATAGGATGCTGACTTGGCCGAAGTGACGCTGTTCGTCGTCGGGACCCCGATCGGGAATCTCGAAGATCTCTCGCTGCGTGCGGCGCGCATCCTCCGCGAGGTCGAGGTGATCGCGGCGGAGGACACGCGCCGGGCGCAGCAGCTGCTCGTGCACGTCGACGCGCTCGCCGGTGGCCCGCGCCCGGAGCGGAAGCTGGTGTCGTTGTTCGAGGGTAACGAGGCCGAGCACACCGCGAAGCTCGTGGCGATGCTCGAGGCCGGCAAGCGGGTGGCGGTGATCAGCGACGCGGGCATGCCGGGGATCAGCGATCCGGGATCGCGGCTCGTCGCCGCGGCGATCGCGATCGGCGTGCGCGTCGACGTCATCCCGGGGCCGAACGCCGCGCTGTGCGCGCTGGTCGGCTCGGGCCTGCCGATCGACCGCTTCACGTTCCTCGGGTTTCCGCCGCGCGAGGAGGGTGCGCGGCGCGAGCTGTTCGGGACCTTGCAGGGTGAGATCGGAGCGCTCGTGTTCTACGAGGCGCCCGATCGCGTGCACGCGACGCTCGTCGATCTCGGGCTCGCGCTCGGCGCCGATCGACGCGCGTCGCTCGGGCGCGAGCTGACCAAGCTCCACGAGGAGCACGTCCGCGGCACGCTCGGGGAGCTCGCGGCGCAGTTCGCGGACAAGGCGCCGCGCGGCGAGTGCACGCTCGTCGTCGCGGGTGGCACGGCGAGCGCGCCGGTGATCGATCTCGATGCGGAGATCGGGCGGCTGCTCGCCGATGGGCTCGGCCCGAAGGACGTCGCGGCCCGGCTGGTGGTCGTGACCGGCAAGCCGCGGCGGGTGCTCTATCAGCTCGCGCTCTCGTTGCAACGTGGCCATCGGGTCGTCGAGCCGGTCATCGATCGGGGGCCAGATGAGTGACGACCGCGCGCCCGTGTGGTTCGACGGCGACATGCCGCACGTCTCCGTGCGTCGGCGCACGCTCGCGTGCGGGCTCGACGTCGTCGTCCACGCCGACGCGACGGTGCCGACGGTCACCGCGTCGATGAACTATCGCGTCGGCTCGTCGGACGATCGCTCCCCGCGCACCGGCTTCGCGCACCTGTTCGAGCACCTGTTCAAGAGCTCGCCCCAGCGGCTCGGTGGCCATCACTACGACATCCTGCGGCGCGCGGGCGCCTCCGATGCGAACGCGTCGACCTCGACGGAGCGGACCCGCTATCACGAGACGTTGCCGAGCAACCAGCTCGACCTCGTGCTGTGGATCGAGTCGTCGCGCATGGGCTACTTTCTCGACGACTTCCATCCGGATACGCTGGTCACGCAGAAGTCGGTCGTGCGCTCCGAGCGTCGCCAGCGCTACGAGGACGTCGCCTACGGCGCCGAGGGGTTCGCGATCTCGTCGGCGCTGTGGCCCGAGGGGCACGCGCTGCGGCACCTCACGATCGGCCTGCACGAGGACATCGAGGCCGCGACCGTCGACGACGTCGCCGCGTTCTATCGCACGTGGTACGTGCCGGCGAACGCGACGCTCGTCGTCGCGGGCGACGTCGGCGACGAGGCGATGGTCGACGACGCGATCGATCGCTATTTCGGTTCGTTCCCGGCCTCGCAGCGGCCGACGCGCTCGGCGCCGCCCACGCTCGGGCCGCTCGCGCCGATCCGCGAGACCACCCAGGATCGGTTCGCCGCGTTGCCGCGCATCCATCGCGCGTGGTACGGGCCGCTCGCGTTCGGCGCCGACGAGCCGGCGCTCGATCTGCTCGCGGCCGCGTGGTCGGCCGTCGGCACCGGCGCGCTGTGGCAACGCCTCGTCTACGAGACCCAGCTCGCGCAGCGCGTCGCCGCGTGGTGTTCGTCGACCCGCATCGGCGGCGAGTTCCACATCTCGGTCGATCTCCGCACGGGCAGCGACCCCGCCGCAGTCCGCGCGATCGTCGACGCGGAGGTGGCGAAGATCCTCGCCGGCGAGGCCACCGCCGAGCTCGATCGGCAGCTCCAGCGCATCATCACCCGCCGCGAGGCCGGCACGATGTGGTCGCTCACGTCGATCGCGAAGCGCGTGTCGGCGATCCAGCGCTACGTCATGTACCTCGACGACGCCGACGGCTACGCGATCGATCTCGCGCGGCATCGCGCGGTCACCGCCGCCGCCGTGACCGCGGCCGCGACGCGCTGGCTGAGCGGACCGTTCGTCGAGATCGAGACGCTCGTCGCGACCGGTGCGTCCACGCCTGCGCGCGCTACCTGAGGACGAGTCCGAACACGGGGCCTCGGTCGCCGTGATCGTATGAACTATTTACGGGCCGGGGGTCGGCTGCTTGATGATCTTCAAGGCGCCCTCGAGGCCCTTGGTCAACTTGATCGTGTTGGCGGCATCAACCCAGGCGACGTCGAAGTCGGTGAGCTTCTCCTTGGCGAGAAGCTTCATCGCGGCGGTGGGGCCGAGGATGAACATGACCTTGGACCACGCGTCGGCGGTGAACGCATCCTTGGCGCGCACGGTCACCGAGCGCGACGTGGACGCGGGATTGCCCGTGCGGGGATCGATGATGTGGTGGTAGCGCACGCCGTCCTTGATGAACGTGCGCTCGTAGTCCCCCGACGTCGAGAACGAGTGGTTCTCGATCGGCATCACCGCGAACATCGAGTCGTGCGGCCCGCGCGGATCGCGGATCCCGACGACCCACGGCGCGGGGCCCTTCTTGCCGCTGACGAACATGTCACCGCCGGCCTGCACCATGAAGTCGACGTAGCCGCGGTCCTGGAGGAGCTTGACGCACTTGTCGACGGCGTAGCCCTTCGCGATCCCGCCGAGGGTGATCGCCATGCCCTTGCGGCGCAGGAACACCGTGTGCTTCGCCTTGTCGAGGACGAGATCCTTCCAGCCGACGAGCGCGAGCTTGGCGCGGACGTCCCTGGGATCCGGGATCGTGTTGTCCTTGTTCTGGTAGTCGAACTTCCAGAGCCCGAGCATCGCGCCGATCGTGATGTCGAACACGCCACCCGAGCGGCGCGAGACGTCGACGGCGCGCTCGATGACCGCGAACGTCTCGTCCGAGACCGCCACGGGCTTGCCGCCTGCAGCCGCGTTGACCTTCGAGACATCCGAGGTGTCGACCCACGTCGACATCTCGACGTCGAGCCGCTTCATCTCGGCGAACACGTCGCTCGCCGCCTGGGCCGCCGCCTTGTCGTCGTCGGTCCAGAACCAGACCGAGACGACCGTGCCCATCGCTTGCCCGTTGAACACGAGCTTGTGATCGGGCTCCTTGGCGTCTGCGGGCTGTGCGACCGCCGGTGCCACGACCACGACCACCGACGTGGTGAGGGCGAGCGCGAACGCGACGAGCCTCATCGGACCCAGTGAACGACCCGCAGGATGATGAGCAGCGCGGCGACCCCGAGGGAGACGAGCACGGCCATCACCGACATCGCCAGCGTGCCCTGGGTCTCCTGCTGAATTCCCTTCCACATGCCGAAGCACGCGGGCACCGCCCCGAGCCCGGCGACCACACCACCTGCGATCGAGCCGACCGTGAAGCCCTGAACCGCTGCGATCGCGAGGCCGAGCGCGACGAACGCGAACGCGACCATCACGGGCATCTTGCTATCCGGTACCGCTGTCCCCATGCGGCAAAGCTAGCATGTAGAGGTTGTTAGCTCTCGGAATACATGCGGATCTGCTCGCGCATGACGTCATGGTCTCCGCGGGGCTGTTCGACCGCGCGCTGCCGCACCGGGTGATCAAGAACCTCTGGCTCGAACAAAAGCCGGCCTGGGTCGAGGCCCCGTGCGGTCCCATGAGTCCGGACGACTTCGTCACCCTGGCGCTCGCGAGACCGATCGGGACGGACGCGGCGCAGTACGGCTACGCGCTGCGTGCCACGTCCGGCAACAAGCGGCCACCCGGGGTGATCGCGCTGACGTGGATCGCCGCCAAGGATCCGGCCGAGCGCGAGCGGATCCGCGCGCACTCGAGACAGAACGTGCAGGACTTCGTCAGCGAGCCGGGCTTCATCTCCATCGTCACCGGCTTCACCGGGTTGCGCGGCTTCACGGTGACGGCCTGGGAGGATGAGGCGGCCATGAAGCGCGCGCTCGCCAAGCACCACGTCGTCGCGATGCGGGATCTGTTCAGCGAGAACTTCGTCGCGTCGGTGTGGACGAGCGTGTGGACGCCGACCCGCGTCAACCGCATCTGGGTGCGCTGCCCGGCGTGTGGAGCGCTCGAGGACGTCTCCGATGATCATCGCAGCTGCGGCACGTGCCAGGCGCCACTTCCCGAGAGGCCGGCGTTCTGGTGATGGCGAGTGGGGCCACCGATCTCGAGCCGGTCACGGTCGTCGTCACGCGCCGCGTGAAGGCCGGGTGCGATGCGGCCTACGAAGCGTGGCTCGAGCGCTTGCTGTCGGAGACGAAGGCGCTCCCCGGCTACCTGGGCACGACGGTTCACCGACCGCCGCCGGGTGGGCGTGCGTACACGAGCGTGTTCCGCTTCGACACGGTGGACCACCTGCGCGGCTTCGAGGCCAGCGAGCTGCGAAGGCGCGCCCTGTCGGAGGTCGGGGAGCTCGTCGAGGCCGACGCCGTGTGGCGTCAGATGACCGGCCTCGAGCTCTGGTTCTCTCCACCACCTGGCACGGTGGTACCGCAGCCTTCACGCCTCCGCATGGCGCTGGTGATGATCGCGGTCGTCTATGCCCTCGTCCTGAGCATCGGCTCGCTCGTGGCGCACCTCCTGGGGACCGCTCCGGCCCCGGTGCGCCTGCTGGTCACCATCGTCATCGAGGTCTTCCTGATGACGTACGTGCTGATGCCGCGGCTCACCCGGCGGCTCTCGAAGTGGATCTACCCCAAGGAGGTAGCGACATGAGGCGCCGGCCAGGTCGGCACCTGCGAGGTCATGGTCGGAACGGCTGTTCGTCTTTGCCGCGGACGGGCGTCGCGAGCCGGCGGGCCACCGCGTCCTGCTCGTCCTTGGTCAGCCGACGCACGTAGACGCCGGCCGCGTCGATGCTGCGCGCGCCGAAGAAGCCCTCGGACACCGCGTACTCGACCTCGATGATCATGTAGGGATCGTCGCCGATCCACATGAGCTCGTGCTTGCGTGGGATGCCGACCCACGACGACAGCGTGAACTTGTCGCGCGAGCCGTCCTCGTTGAGCACGACCATCGTGATGCGCTCGGTTGCGGTCATCGTCGGGCGAACCCTAGCACGTCGAGCATGTCGTAACGACCCGGCGGTTTACCGACGACCCAGGCCGCCGCGCGCAGGGCGCCCGACGCGAAGATCGCCCGCGAGCTCGCCCGGTGGCCGATCTCGATCTCGCCGCGCGGGCGCGGGCCGATGTCGCCGTCGCGCGCGTGCCGCTTCACCGCCTCGTAGTCCGCGCCGTGGCCCGCGGCGATGGCGTGCGCGATCATGAGCGCCGTGCCCGACGGGGCATCGCGCTTCGCCTTGTGGTGAGTCTCGACGACCTCGGCGTCCCAGTCGGGGCCGAGCACGCGCGCGGCGGTCTCGACGAGCCCGAGCACGAGGTTGACGCCGAGCGAGAAGTTCGCGGCGACGACGATCGGCGCCCGCCGTGCGCGGTCGGCGAGCGCCGCCTCGTCGTCGACGCCGAGGCCCGTCGTGCCGATCACCGCAGGCATCGAGGCCGCAACGGCGAACGCCCGGGTCGCGGCCGGCGCGGTGAAGTCGATGTAGACGTCGCAGCCGCCGAGCGCGCCGCGATCCGCCGTTGCGACGACGCCGGGGGCCAACGGCCCGCCGAGGCCCGGGGAGTCGGCGCGATCGATCGCCGCGGCGAGGGTCACGTCGGTCCGCCCGGCCGCCGCGTCGATCAGCGCCCGTCCCATGCGCCCCGAGGGGCCGAGGACGGCCACGCGAACGGACGTCACCTCACACCAAGCCCTGGGCGCGCAGCTCGACCTGCAGGTCGCCGACGAGCTTCTCGGTGGCCGCGACCAGCGGCAGCCGGACCTCGCTCGTGCAGCGCCCGGTGAGCGCGAGCGCGGCCTTGGTCGGCGCTGGGCTCGGCTCGAGGAACAGCATCTGGTTGAGCGCGCGCAGCTTGTAGTGCCGCGCCTTCGCGCGCGCCCAGTCACCCGCCGCCGCCGCGTCCCACATGTCCGCCATGTCCTTCGGCGCGATGTTCGAGACGACCGAGATCACGCCGCGCGCGCCGAGCGCGTAGAGCGGGAACGCGGTGCCGTCGTCGCCGGAGAGGATCGTCATCCGGTCGCCGACCGCCGCGATCAGCTCGCCTCCGCGCACGAGGTTGCCGGTCGCGTCCTTGACGCCGACGATGTTGGCGTACTGCGCGAGGCGCACGACGGTGTCGGTGAGCAGATCGCACGCCGTTCGCGACGGCACGTTGTAGAGGATGATCGGCAGCCTGGTCGACTTCGCGATCGCCTCGAAGTGGCGGAACAGCCCCTCCTGGTTCGGGCGGTTGTAGTACGGCGTGACGTGCAGGAGCCCGTCGGCGCCCGCCGCCTCGGAGGCCGCGGTCAGCTCGAGCGCCTCGGCCGTCGCGTTGCCACCGGCGCCCGCGACGACCGGGACGCGGCCGCGCGCGGCCTTGACCGTGGCGGCGATGACCGCGACGTGCTCGTCGACGTCGAGCGTGGCGGACTCGCCCGTGGTGCCGACCGAGACGATGCCGTCGACGCCGTTGTCGATCTGCCAGTCGACTAGCTTGGCGAGCGCCTCGAAGTCGACGCGCCCGGCCTTGAACGGGGTGACGAGCGCGGTGAGGCAGCCTTCGAACGTCGAGAACTTCGCCATGGCTGTCGATACAACGTCCCGGCCGCGAATACCATTCTCGGATCCGCGGACTCAGATCCGGGACGCGAGGAGCGCCGTGCCGTTGCGCAGCGGCAGCTCGATGACGAACCGCGCGCCGCCGGTCGGCGCGTCCGTGATCGTGATGCGTCCGCCGTGATCGGAGACGATCCGGTGCACGATCGCGAGGCCGAGCCCCGTCCCACCCTTGGCGTGCTTGGTCGTGAAGTACGGGGCGAACACCTTGTCCTTGACCTCGTGCGGAACGCCTGGACCGTTGTCCTCCACCATCAGCACGACGCGATCCGCGGTCTCGCCCGCCCGCGTGCTGACGACGATCTTGCCGGTCGTCGGATCGCCGCGATGGGTGAGCGCATCGCGCGCGTTCTCGACGAGGTTCAGGATCACCTGCGTGAGCTGATGCTTGTCGCCGTCCATCGCGGGCACCCCACCGAGCGCGAGCTCGATCGGGACCGCGCCCTGGTACAGCGCCAGGCTCGACCGGACGAGCTCGTCGAGCTCGATCCGATGGAACTCCGGCTTCGGCATGCGCGCGAAGTCGGAGAACTCCGTGACGATCGACTTGAGGCGATCGGCCTCCTGCTGCACCGTCGTCGTCGACTCCTCGAGGATCTCGTCGAACTTCGGGTGCTTGATCCGCCAGGTCTTGCGCAGCGTGTCCATCGCCATCTGGATCTGCGTCAGCGGGTTCTTGATCTCGTGCGCGAGGCGACGCGCGATCTCCTGCCACGCGGCGATGCGCTCGGCGATCACGAGGCGCTCCTTCGACGTCTGGAGATCCTCCATCATCAGGTTGAACGAGGTCGCGACCGCCGCGACCTCGTCGTCGCCCCGCACCGGCACGCGGTGATCCAGATCGCCGCGCGCCGCGGCGAGCGACCCCTCGACCAGGCGATCGAGATCGCGCACGGTCCGGCGCGCGACCAGGAGGCCGATCCCGATGACGACGACCAGCGAGCCCGCCGCGATGCCGATCGAGATCAGGGTGGTGTTCCACAGCGTGTCCTCGAGGCCACCGTCGGACACCACGACCTGGATCGACGCGACCCGCTCGCCGGGCTTGTTGCCGAGGGCCGGCCCGACGAGATCGACGACGATCATCCCGGCTTCACCGTCGATCGTGGCCGACGAGGGCCAAGGCGCGGCGAGCGGCGGCACGATCACCGTGCCGTCGGCCCACACGATGCGGGCGTCGACCCGGCCCGCGCGGCGCACGGTCGAGAGCAGATCGGGGCCGACCTGGCGCCCCGCCAGGAGCGGGATCGAGAACCCCGCGTCGTGGGCCGTGCGCGCGGCCTCCGCCACGAGGATCGACTCCTTGCTCGTCGACACCGTCGCCCCATCGACGCGCTCGCGCGTCACCTGCTCGCGCGCGAAGTACGGCTTGCCGCGGGTGTCGGTCGCGCGCACGCGCACGTCGGTGTCGGTCGCCGCGAGGTCCGGGCGGTAGTGCGGCGTGACGAGCACGACGTCGTCGGGATCCGTGATCTTCAGGACGTCGAGCGACAGCCCCTCCATCACGGGCTTGCCTGCCTCGTTGAGCCTGCGACGATCGTCCTTGCCGCGATCGCTGCGCAGGTAGTCCGCCCCCTTGAGGTAGTCGAGCAGCAGCTTGCCGACGAAGGGATGATCGCGCCGCGCGAGCGACGCGACGGCATCGGCGACCTGCGAGCCCAGCCGCTTGACCTCCCCCTCGATCACCCGCCGCACGTTCTCGCGCTCCGCCTGGTAGTCCGCGCGATAGCTCGCGGCGAGCCGGAACCGGGTGAGCGTGACCGCGATCGCGATCGGCACGAGCGCGGTGAGCACGAGCGTGAGGGTGAATCGACCGCGCAGCTTCACGGCGACCGCTTCGCCTTCACCGGGTCACCGAACAGCGACAGGTTCGCGAAGCCGACGCGCCCGAGCGCGTCGAAGCCGAGGCCGCGCACGTCGGTGCGATACCAGATGCGGACCGCGCGGAACATCAGCGGCAGGATCGGCAGGCGCTCGCCGAACACCCGCGCCGTCGCCGCGACGTCGAGCGACACGATTGCGTTGAGATGCCGCCCGAGATCGACGACGATGCCGCCCCCGACGACCTGACCGGCGA
>JAPLLF010000523.1 GCA_026387715.1 Pseudomonadota bacterium | reverse complement strand
GATCAGCGCGATCACGAAGGCCTCGCGCAGCTCGGTCGTGAGGAACGCCGGCGCGAGGACCCAGATCTCGTCGCCCTTCGCCGGATTCTTGAGGTTGGCCGCGAGACCGACGAACGTCTCGCGGTCGCGTGCCGCCGCGTGCTTGCCGAGCCACGCCCGGAGCGGCTCGAGCGCGCGCTTCACGGCGTCGACCTGCGCCGCGCTCTCGTCGGGCACGAGCGCCTTGACGAGCCGCGTGGTCTCGTCCGGGTTGGGCGACGGCGTCGGCGCCACGGCCGGGACCGCGTCGGCGGCCGCGAGCATGTCGAGCGCGACCGGGGCCATCACGAACATCGTGAGCACCAGCGAGATGCCCGTGATCACGAGGCTCGAGGGCGCGTCCTGGGTGCCGAGCGCGTTGCGCAGCAACGACAGCACGATCGACAGCTTCACGAAGCTCGTGAGCACCAGCACGACGACCGGGACGAGCGCGATCAGCGCGACCGTCGCCGCGTTCACGACACGTCATCCTCGGAGATGGCGGGGCTGGCTGGCGCGGCGGGCTTGGAGCCCGGGGCCGTGCGCCGTTGCCACGCCTGCTTCACCAGGTCCGCGAACGTCGCACGGGGCGCATCGCGGCGAGCCGCCACCTCGCCACCATCGAGCTCGCTGAGGACCGAGAGCCCCATCTCGCTGGTGCCGATGAGCAACGTCTTGCCGGCGACCTCGACGACGTACAGCGAGCGTCGCGGCTCGAGCGGGATCCGTGCGACGACGTCGAGCAGGTGCGCGCCACGCGGTCTGCCGGTCGACAAGATCCGACCGACGACGCGCACGACCACGAACGCGGCGATGCACACGCCGCCGAGCACGAGCAGCGACGTGAGGAGGAGATCACCGTAGCCACCGCCCGCACCGCCAGACCCGATCATGGCCGGGTGATACCAGCGCCGTCTGACACCCGCCCAACGGCTGGAGGGTGATATTCCGACCCGACATGTCGCTGCGACCATCCCTGCACTCGTTCAAGTTCAAGTCCTTGCTCGACGTGTTCGGGTGCGGCGATCCCGCGATCGAGAACGCCGTGCTTCGCGGGATCCGCAAGGACTACGCGGACGACATGCAGCTTCGCGTTCGAGCCAGCGAGCTCGTTCGCACCATCATCCACCGCGGGCGCGCCGCGTCCTATCAACGCGAAGAGGACGAGGCCTTCCAGATCGTGATCGACGCCCTCGCGCGACACCAGCCCGATCGAGTGCGCTGCACGTCGATCTTCTGGGAGCAGTTCTTCGCGGAGGCCTCCGCCGAGCTGATCACCTCGACCGACCCAACCATCAAGACGATCCTGCATCACCTGATCGTGGGGCGCCCGCTGATCGGCGTGCTCAACACATCGCGCTCGGCGTACTACGCGTTCCTGTACGACGACCAGGTGGTGCGGCTGCGGGACTTCATCCGCGCGGACGCCCGGCTCTCCCGCGCGTTCGACGTGGAAGGCGCGATGGCCTGGCTCGACGCGACGTGCGCCGCCGGCCGCGACGTCTGGTGCTGGGTCTCCTGAGACGCTTCAGAACGCGATGACGGCGCCGAGGCCGCTGACGAGCGCGAGATCGCTCTCCTTGCCGAAGAACCCGGTCGCACGCACGCTGGCGTCGATCAGGAAGTACTTCGCCTTGAACAGCTCGACGCCGGCCTCGCCCTGGACGACGAAGCGACTGCTGTCGAGGTACCCGTAGCCCAGCCGCAGGCCGAGGTACGGATTCATCGTCCGACGCTCGCCCTTGCCGAGGAAGTCCGAGTAGCTCGCGCCGCCGAGCGTGGCGACCGCCGCGACCTTGCGATCGACGCCGGCCGCGTTGGCCTCCTTGCGGAACAGGTCGACCTCGAGCGTCATCGATCGCAGCACGGTGTGGAGGACGAAGCCCGCGCCGAGCCGCGTGCGCTCGCGCGTGCCCGGATCGAACAGCGACAGCACCGCGAACCGCGCGCCCGGATACGCCTTGGCCTTGGCGACGGTGACCGCGCCCGCGCGGCGCGACAGCGAGACGTCGAGCGTCGCGAGGCCGACGCGATCCTTGAGGAACCGCTGGTCGCCCTCGAGCTGATCGATCTGCCCGCGCACGCGGGTCATCTCCTTCTCGATCTCGAGCACCTGCGTCACGTTGAGGTTCGCGCCACCCATCAAGGCCGTCAGGCGATCGAGCGTCGTCCGCAGGTTCTTGATCGCCAGCTCCTGATCGAACATCTGCTTCGAGACGTCCGTCGCGTTGATCCGCTTGTCCTGGATCTCGCCACGCTTGGCGAGGAACGCGACGACCTCCTCGACCTTGTCGGGGGGCACGCGCAGCTTGAGCTCCGCGCTCCACGACGTCTCGGCGCCGCTCACGACCTCCGTGATGACCCGGCCATGCATGCTGGTGACGAGCGCGTGCAGCGCGGGGACGAGGTCCCCGATGTCCTCGACCTGCACGGTCAGCGACCCTTCGATCACGAGCTGCTCGGGGATCGCCATCGTCGAGTCCGCCGGCGCCGCGGCCGTGCTGCCGCTGCTGGCGGCCCCTGGCGAGGCGAACCCAGCCGACGGGCTCGCCGCGTACCGGGCGCCACCGGCGGCACACGCCACCGCGGTGAGGGACAGGAACAGGACGAGAACGGCGACCACGGCGCGATGCATTGGCCGTCAAACGTACCGCGCCGGTCGGGCTTACAGCTGACGACCGAGTCCAGGAGCTCGGAACTCGGCGAGGAGGCGTGTGCGATCGACGTGGCGCTCGGTGCCCGTTGCACTCATGATCGAAGGGTGCCGAGTAGTCGTCGAGTGGCGCTCCTGGTTGCGGTGCTCGCCGGCAGCGTGACCCTGGCCCTCCTGCGGACCGGCACGGTCGATGACACGACCGGCCCCGTGATCACCAAGCTCACGATGCTCGTCGCCCTCGTTGGCTACCATCTCGCGCGCCTCGCGCAGGCACCACCCAAGCGCCATCCGACCATCCCGAAGGCTTGTGTCGCGCAGCGGAGGACTCGGTGAGCTGGTCACCAGTCCGCGCGCTGCACGTCGTTCTGCGTTGATTGTTGAGGTCGCGTCGCAGACCGTTGGCGTGACTCGTCAGACCGGGATGCTATCAGCACATGTGGCTCGTCGTTCGCGCACACCTCGCACCTCCCCATTCCTCGCCACCCAGCTGGCCGACGAGGTCTCCGCAGCGTGCCGTGAAACCGGCGAGAGCCTCGTCGCGTCGGTGCAGGGCACGATGGACGTGATGGGCGGCGTTCGAGCCACGGTGTCCCGATCGGTGGCTCAACGAGATCGCGTGTACGACGTCGTCTTGATGCCATCGTTGCACGAGCCCGACGGCCTGCTCGTGGCGTGTACCTGCTCTCCGAGCCTCGCCACACCCTGTGCGCACACCTGGGCCGTGTTACGCGCGATCGACCTCCGGCGGGTCTGGCCCGACGAGCTCGTGGTGCCGCGCTGGCTGGACGCAACCGACCCGGACGATCCGGATCTCGAGCTTGTCGACGAGGACGGCGTGCGCTTCATCGGCACAGCGCTCGACGCATCAAGCCCATCGTCGACTACCGCGCTCGTCGTCACGCCCCCACCTCGCG
>JAPLLF010000738.1 GCA_026387715.1 Pseudomonadota bacterium | reverse complement strand
CCTCACCGTCAAGTCGCTCGCCGTCCCCGCGGCCGAACTCCGGATCGTGTTCGCGTGGCGGCTCGCCGCGACGGTGTTCGCCGCGCTCGGGTGGTGGCTCATCAAGCGGCCGCGCGTCGGCGACCGCGCCGCCGTCGTGGTGCACGCCGCGGCGCTCGTGCTCGTCGCGGTGGCGGTCACCGGGATGGCGGTCGAGCTCGGGGGGCCGACGAGCGTCTACGTCCACGGCATGTCGATGATCATGATGGTCCGCGCGAGCCTCGTGCCCGCGCCGGTCGCCAACACCGCCGTGCACGGGGCGCTCGTCGTCGTGGTCTATCCGCTCGTGTTCGGCGTGATCTACGCGCTCGATCCCGCCGGACACGCCGCGTGGGCGACCCGCGACGTCCTCGCCGTCGCGGCGACCCACTACCTGTTCGTGATCGCGTCGGTCGGGCTGTGCTGCATGGCGAGTCGTGCGAGCTGGTTGGCGCACCAGCAGCTGTTCCAGGCCCGCAAGCTCGGGCGCTACCGGCTCGAGGCCCCGATCGGCAAGGGTGGGCAGGGAGAGGTCTGGCTCGCGCGCGACGCGTCGCAGAAGCGCAACGTCGCGCTCAAGGTGCTGCGGTCGAGCGCCGCGACCGCGAGCTCGGTCAAGCTGTTCGAGCGCGAGGCCGCGCTGGCCAGCCAGCTCACCAGCCCGCACACCGTCCGGATCTACGATTTCGGCGCCAGCGACGACGGCGTCTACTACCTGGCGATGGAGCACCTCGACGGCGCCGACCTCGGCGCGCTGGTCCGCAACCACGGCGCGATGCCGGTGGCGCGCGTGCTCCACTTCGGCATCCAGGCCTGTCGCTCGCTCGAGGAGGCCCACGCCCTCGGCATGGTCCATCGCGACATCAAGCCGAGCAACCTGTTCGCCGCGCACGTGGACGACGCGCACGATCACCTCAAGCTGCTCGACTTCGGCATCGCGATCTCGCTCGACGATCACCACGATCTGACGCGCACCGGCGTGGTGCGGGGCACACCCGCGTACATGGCTCCCGAGGTCGCGAGCGGCGCGGTCGCCGGCCCGGCGGCGGATCTCTACGGGCTCGGCGCCTCGCTCTATCACCTGCTCGCGGGGACCCCGCCGTTCACCGGCGAGGACGGCGAGCTGAGCGCCAAGCACCTCCACGAGGCCCCGCCCACGCTGGCCAGCCGCGGCGTCGACGTCGACGCGGGCGTCGAGGCGGTCGTCCTGGGGTGCCTCGGCAAGCAACCCACGGATCGCCCCCGCTCGGCGACCGCCCTCCGCGAGGCACTCGAGGCGTGCGCCGCCTCGCACGCGTGGACCTCGGCCGCCGCACAACGCTTCTGGACCGAGGAGCGGCATGGCGCGCTGCAGCGCTGGGACGCCGAGACCGCGGTCTGACGGCGTTGGGAGGAAGTTTCAGGCAAGTGCACGAATTTGCACGACCCAGGTAGCCGGCAACCGGGGTGGCCTACCCCAGCTAGGTGCGCGAGATCATGCAACCCGGAGTTGGCGCGGCGGTTGCGCACTACCGTGTTCATGATGACCCGCACGGCTACTCGAGTTGCCATCTTCGGCCTGCTCGCTCTCGGAGCGTGTACGGACGACGAGTTCGTGGTGAACCCGATCTACAACCACGCGAACGGTCGCGTCGTGGTCAAGCTGTCGCGCGGGCTCGAGGACGGCGAGCAGATGTACGTCCGCAGCCGCCGCGGGACGTTCGGCACGCTCGACTGCGCGGAGCTCGCGACGCACGCCGACGCTCTCGTCGCGGCGACCCCGGGCGACATCGAAGGCCCCTACGTCGACCCCGCGCTGACCAAGGCGTTCTACGGTCCCGAGTGGGCGACCGCCCCGACCCCCGAGATGCTCGCCGCCCTCAAGGCCTGCACCGACTCCATCATCGACGTCTGCATCATGAACGGCGGCGACGTCGTCCGCCGCGTCGAGCGCGACCTGTTCGCCGCGTGGGACGCCGGGCGCAAGGCCGGCCTCGGCGGCAAGGCCGACGACCCGCACTCCGGTGAGGTCACGATCAACAGCCCCGAGGGCTACGGCGAGCGCTGCGTCGCCGAGCTCGGCGAGATCCCGTTCTTCGAGAAGCTCGGCGACGGCAGCTACGGCACGTACTCCTGCCTCGACTCGACGGCGATCCCGATGACCGTCACCCACGACGACGGCACGGTCGACGCGCCCCAGGAGGGCACGGTCAACCAGTGCGACAACCCGCAGTACATCTACTCGCTGTGCGAGGCCGGTCCCCGCGTCGCCAACAAGATCAACGAGCAGGGCACGCGCTGGACGCTGCTCTGCCGCAAGAGCATCGGCGGCTACGCGTCGGACCAGTTCAACGACATCGCGATGATCGGGCACAACCCGTTCACCGGGAAGACCTGCTTCTTCCAGAACGCGCTGTACTCCAAGACCGACGGCGGCCACGTCCCGCACCCGGCCGACAAGGAGAAGAGCAAGAACCTGTGGTCCGGCGTGCACGGCGGCATCGGCAGCGGCATCCAGTGCTCGCAGTGCCACGACGCCGACCCGTTCATCCACACGCCGTGGATCGACGGCGCCAAGGACACCAACGGTCGCCCGATCGTCCCCAAGATGGGCGTCGATGCCGACCTCGCGCTCGGCGCGCTCGACACCCCCTACGACCTCGTGAACCTGGGCGGTCAGCACTGGACGATGGAGAAGCAGCTCGTGTCGGCCGAGGCCAACGCGTGCCTCAAGTGCCACCGCATGGGCGCCGGTCGCTGGGCGGATAGCTGGATCGCGCGCCTCGGCGGCACCGACACGTCGTGGACCGGCATCACGACCGCCAAGTTCAACCTGTCGCAGCACAAGTACTGGATGCCGCCGGACACCGCGTTCGCGGCCGAGACCGACTGGGCGAGCAGCGAGTTCAAGTCGGCGCTCGACTTCATCGCGCACTGCGGCTCGAACCCGGCCGACACCGCGTGCGTCTGGAAGGACGTCCCGCACACCCTCGGCGGCGGCGCGAGCGGCGGCAACCTGCGCAACCCGGTCGCTGGCACGGACGACGAGATCGCGCAGAAGGCGACCACCGTGCTCGGCATGAACAAGACCACGCCGTCGCAGCAGTGCGCCGAGTGCCACGCCCCGAACCAGACCACGCTCCGCGACTGGCAGGACAAGACCGAAGGCGCGCTCGCGAACTGCTTCGACGCGACCGGCGGCGAGGCGCGCACCGACAAGTTCGACGCGCAGGCCATCGCGCACAACACGTTCAAGACGTTCGGGCCGTTCGACGTCGCGTCGGGCTCGAAGATCAGCGTCAAGATGACCGGCACCGGCGACGCCGACCTCTACGTCAAGCGCGGCGCCGAGGCCACCGAGGACGTCTACGACTGCCGCCCCTACGGCGGGTCGTCGGACGAGACCTGCGACAGCCAGTCGGGCTCGTTCAACGCGACCGGCCCGGCGAAGTTCTGGGTCGGCGTGAAGGGCTACGCGGACGCGACCGTCAACCTCGTCGTCACGTACAAGGCGCCGGGCGGCACCGGCCTCAAGCCCAAGGAGATCGTCGACTGCATGCGCCTCGACCCGACGCGCTCCGACTCGCCGTTCGCCCCGAGCAAGCTCGGCATCTACGCCAGCGCGGCGCACCTCGGCTGGTTCCAGGACACGTTCAAGGGCGCGTACCCCGACGGCCAGAACGGCAACACGGCGGACACCTGGGCGCTCGAGTACGGCAAGTTCAAGAACCGCACGTCGATGCCCAAGGGCAACCACCCGCGGTTCTCGCAGGAAGAGTTCGACGTCGTCGCGGAGTGGTTCGCGCGCGGCCTGCCGCGGCTGACGAGCTACATCGCGGCGGATAACGGTCCGACGTCGTGCACCCCGAACATCAGCGCGGCGATCGGCCAGCACGCGACGGCGATGGCGTCGCAGGGCTGGTCCGCGACCAACAAGAACGACGGCATGAACATGTTCGGCTGCGGCGGCGCGACCAGCGCGCTCGGCTGCCTCACGGGCCAGCCCGAGGCGGCGTCCAAGCCCTACGGTCGCAACTGGGCCCACGCCGGCGTGCTCCGCATGCTCCGCGAGCTGTCGTTCAACACCTACTACTGGATGCGCAGCTCGCCCGACGGTCGGTTCATCGCGAACGGCGCCACCGGCGGCGACGGCGGCGTGATCTCGGACCTCCAGACCAACAAGGACATCAAGGTCAAGGCGGCGTACGACCCCGGCTTCTTCCCCGACGGCAAGGGCTGGGTCTTCCAGGGCACGCCGATCGGCGCCGGCTTCTGCACCACGGGCCTGTTGACCTCGAACCCGGATCGCATCGACTTCTCCGAGACCCAGTGCAGCGCGGTCGGCTCGGTCTCGCTCTACCAGCACCTCGGCGCGGGCTTGAACGGTGGCGACTACATGGTGATCAACAGCCAGTTCACCAGCGACAACCCGTCGGGCGTCGTGACGCACGACCCGTCCACCGGCTTCGCGCAGTCGGCGCAGATGAAGATCTCGCCGATGATGTTCGACGGCACGCACTACGTCGGCAAGCCGCCGGTGGCGATCGCCAGCCCGTTCGAGGGTGACAGCGTCCTGTCGCCGTCGACCAAGCTCATCGTCAGCCGGTTCGGCAACGAGGGGAACCAGCTCGGCTACATCATCCGCAAGGTGACGGCGACGCCGAACGGCCCGTCGTACGACATCTCGACCCAGGAGGTCGGTCGCTACTGCGTGCAGGGCGCGAAGCCGGCGGTGTCGTTCGACGAGCGCTTCATGGTGTTCCACCACTACGTCGGCGAGAGCGACTTCGCGGACCTCGGCTACGCGTCGGCGCAGGACCCGGCGTTCCGCGCCATCGTCAACGCGGGCAGCTCGAACATCGTCATCGTCGACCTCGTCACCGGCACGCGCACCCGCGTCACGACGATGGCGGCCGGCCAGTACGCGCTGTTCCCGCACTTCCGGTCGGACGGCTGGATCTACTTCCTCGTCCGCGACAAGAACTCGGGCCACGAGTACGCGGTCGCCAGCGACGCGGCGCTGCGCTGAGCGCTCCAGATCGGCTACAGTGGATCGGTGTCCCGCTGGCTGAGTGTGGTCCTGCTCGTCGCGGCCTGTAGCGACGAGGTCGACAAGACCGCGATGTGCCAGCTCACGACGACGCGCAGCGCGGTCACCGTCGAGAACCGCCGGGTGATCGGGCAGGGCGCGGCTTACGTTGCGGACCTTGCGCTGGCGGCCCGCGACGACGAGCTCGCCCACTCGATCGCCGCCCGGCGGCAGGTCGCGTGGCAGGCGGTGTCCCGGGTGCTGGCGCCGGTGCCGCTCGGCGACCCGCGGCTCGCGACGAGCTTCGGCGGCGTGCAGCCGACGATCCCCGCGTGGCACACCTGGTACGCGCAGGACGACTTCACGCGGACGTTCAAGCACCTGTATCGCGACCTCGGACCCGTCGGGCGCAAGGCGCGCGCGCCGATCGATGGCGCCGCAGGGCTGGCGTGGAACGCGGTCGCGCTCGACGAGCTCGTCGACTGGCCCGAGCAGCGCTACCTCGACTACCTCGCCACGGTCGACACCGCCGGCGAGGTCGACGGCCTCGGCGGCGCGACGCGCGTCGGCTACAGCCCGGGCACGCTCGAGCACCTGCTCGAGAGCTACGCCCAGGAGTACGCGTGCCGGCTCGCGCCGGATCCGGATCCGGTGGCGCCCGACGCGACGCGCCCCGGCAAGCAGGTCACCGAGCACGACACGGTCGCGATCGACCAGTGCGAGCTGCGCGTGCTCGGGCCGTTCATCGCGGCGCCGGGCGCGCAGGTCACGGTGACGACGCACGGCGATGGCGATGCCGATGTCTACGTGCGGCGCGGCGCGGCGCCCGATGCGCTGACCTACGACTGCAAGTCGGCGGGCGGCGACAGCGACGAGACGTGCGTCGTCGACGGTGGCGATGAGATCTACGTCGGCCTGTTCGGCGCCAAGCCGAGCGCGGTCGAGCTCGACATCACATACCTCACGTCGGACGTGGCCGATCCCGCGTGCCTCGACGGCGCGATGCCGCGCGACGCGGTGCTCGTCAAGGCGGACTGGCGCCGCGTCATCGACGGCGAGCTGCTGCCGACGTTCGACACGTCGGCGGCGCGGATGACCAACCGGCTGGCCGGGACCGCGCTGTGGAACCAGGACGGCGGCGCGGATCCGAAGAGCGACGCGATCTACACGGTCACGCTCGCGAGCGGCGCGCAGTACCGGTTGCCGGCGCTGCACGTGATGACGAAGGAGCTCGATCACTGGCTGTGGATCACCCTGTGGTGGTCGCCGCAGCCCGACGTCGACTTCGGCGCGGATCGCCCGCCGGCGCTCGCCTCGCCCGGTCCGTGGCGCAACTACAAGATGTGCGTCGTGTCGGACTACGTCGAGCAGGATCCGGATGCTCGGGGTGGCCAGGCGGGCTCGCTCGGCGACGCGCTCGCGGCGGTCCACGGCGGTGTGGGCGCGCCGAGCTGGTGCTCGAACCCGTACGTCGAGCTCGGTGAGGGCAACGCGGCGACCAACTGCATCGGCTGCCACCAGCACGGCGGCACCAACACGACGGCCGAGTCGATCCTCACGACGCAGCCACATCACGGCACGACCCGCGTCCGCAACAACTTCTTCACGGACTACGTGTGGGCGATCAAGGGTGGCGGCGGCGACGATCTCAGCTCGTACATCCAGGCCGAGGTCGATTACTGGGACGCGAATGACTAGAATCCCGCCATGGCGCTGGAGCTCGGGGTACGTGCCGACTCGACCGACGAGTGTGGGCACGTCTCGGGCATCGCGATCACCGACCGCCTGATCTTCGCCGCGGGCGGGCTGACGTCGCCGGGCATGGTGCTCGCGTCGTCGAACGCGCGCCGCTTCGTGCCGCTCGCGACGCCCGGCGGTGTGCGCGATCTCCTCGCAGTCGGTGATGCGCTGTGGGCGTGTGGCGACCACGGCTTGTTCGCGGTGTCGCGGGATCAGGGCCGGACGTGGACCACGCTCGACCTCGGCACGCGCGGCGGCCTGTTCGGCATGGCGCTCGCGCCGAGCGGCGCGATCTGGGTGGTGGGCGACGGCGGGTTCGCGGCGCGGCTGCACGGCGAGCGCCCGGAGGTCGTCGAGCTCGGGACGCGCGCGCGGCTCTTGAAGATCTACGCGGTGAACGGGGCGCTCGTCGCGCTCGGCGCCGACGGCGTGATCCGGCGGTGGACCTCCGACGAGCCGTCGCCGGCGGTCACGGCGATCTTCCCGGGGACGACCGGGGCGCTCACCGCGCTGGTCGTGACGGCGCGCCACACGTGGATCGTCGTCGGCGACGCCGGGTTCGTCGCGCGCTCGCCCGACGGGCAGTGGTACTCGCGGGTCACGATCGCCGCGCGGGTCGATCTCGAGGGGCTCGCGCAGACGCGCGACGGCACGCTCGTGGCGGTCGGCGAGCGCGGGCACATCCTCGCGTCGAGCGACGACGGACGTGCATGGATGGCGATCGCGTCGCCCACGAGCGCGCACCTGTGGTGCGTCCGTCGGTTCGGCGCGGGGGTCCTCATCGGCGGCGAGCGCGGCCTGATCCTGTCGCTCGCGCCCGTGGGCGAGCCGACGTGGGACGAACGCATCGACGTGTTCGCGGGCGAGCGGTCGCTCGACGACGTGTTCGCGGAGGGGCCGGTGGGCTTCATCGCGCGGGGGCTCGCGGCCGTGCTCGGCGCACCCGTCGGCGCGCCCGACGCCGCGCCCACCATCACCGAGCACGCGCGGGCGTCGGCGTTCGCGCAGATCTACGGGGTGCCGCTCCCGAGCGAGGCCAGGAACTTCTTCCAGCTCGTCCGGGGGCACGATCGCGCGACGAGCTTCGCCGAGCTCCGGCTCGACCGCGAGCTGCCCGACGTCGCCGCCGCGAACCTGTTCGAGCAGCTGATCTGTCACGACCAGCAGGCCGACCTCCGCAGCGAGCTCGCCGCCGCGTTCTGCGGCGTGTTCGGCATCGGCTCGCAGGGCAACGGCGACACCTACCACCTCGAGATCTACCCGTGGGATGGCCCGCGGCAGGTCCTCCACTTCGACCGCGGGACCGCCACGTTCTCCGGGGTGATCGCCGACTCGCTCGACTCGCTCGTCTACCTCACCTCGCTCGTCAAGGTCGACGCCCACGCGATCTCGCGCGAGACGTTCGCGCGCGGCATGCGCGCGCTCCACGGCAAGGTGTCGCCGACGTGGCACTTCTCGCTCGACGACAAGGCGCCCGCGTTCGTGCGGCTCGAGCCGAAGCGCTGCGATTCGGAGTTCTTCTTCTACCGCTCCCGGTGGATCTGCGCGCTGCTCGAGCACGACGGCGTCGCCGACCTCGACCACGTGCGCGAGCTGTTCCAGCCGAACTGCAACCAGGTCATCCCCGACGAGCAACTGCCCGCGCGCTACGAGGCGTGCGAGAAGTACATCCCGACGGCGCTCTACGCGATGTGGCGCGCGTACCTGTTCGACGAGCCGGAGCTCGGGCGCTATCTCGAGATCGGGTGCGCGCATGCGTCTCGTGCGCGACGCCGCCGCGCTCGTCGGCGAGCTGCGTGGCGGGCGCCGGCAGCTCGGGACGATCGCGGACGTGCCGACCTGGCTGGCGGCGTTTCGCGCGCTCGATCTCGACCCTCGCCGCGCGGTGGCGCGAGCGGCCGAGGCGACGGCGCGGGCGGCGATCGCGGCGGCGCACAAGCAGCTGGTCGTCGCCGAGCTCGCGCGCACGCCCGCGGCGGGGTGGTCCGAGCTCGCGTGGCGCTGGCTCGAGGATGGCGTCGCGCATCGCGCGTTGCTCGAGCACGTCGACGCGATCGCCGGGCGGGCGCAGCTCCAGATCGAGGATCTCGACGCGCTCGACGAGGTGGCCGACGAGGAACGCGTCGTCTCGCTCGGGCGTCTGGCGCGCGAGCTCGATCCCGTGCTCGAGGCCGTGCTCGTCGGTAGCCTGGTGCGCGCCGATCGGCTCGACGGCGTGCTGCTGCGGCCGGGGCTCGAGGCCGAGCCCGAGATCGAGGATCTCCCCGACGACCGCGACGAGGGTGACGGTGATGGTGACGGTCACGGTGAGGATGAGGGTGACGGTGACGCCGTGGGGGCCGGGCTCGATGCGCTGTACGCCGCGGTTCGCCAGACGGTCCACGCGGGCCGTGGCCACGTCATCGACGACGATGACGACGTCCACGACGCCTGGCGTCGCGGCGCCGACACCCCCTCGCCGCTCGGGCGCGAGGCGATCGAGCGCGCGCTCGGGCGTCTGTATCACGGGGTCGAACCGGCCCAGCACTTCGTCGCGCCGGTGCTCTACGAGCTCGGCGGCCGGGATCCGCTCCATCGGATCGTGGCCTACCTGCGCGCCGACCCGCGCCCGCACTTTCACGTCGTGACCTACGGCTTCAGCGAGCAGTTCGGCGACGGCGCCGATCCGGACGCGACGAGCGGCTATGGCTTCGAGCTCACGCTGCGGCTCGCGCGCACCTCGACCCAGACCGACGTGCCGCGGTGGGCGATCCGGCTGCTGCAGGATCTGGGGCGCGCCGTGTTCGAGGGTGGCGATCGGTTCGCGGCCGGCGATGCCCGGGCGTTGCCCTCGCCGCTCGGCGATCCTCCCCTCGTCGCCGCGGTGGGCTTCGTCGACGATCCCGAGCTCGGGGCGATCGGATCCCCGCTCGGCCACGCGCGCTTCCTCCAGGTCGTCGGCCTCACGCACGACGAGCATCACGCGATGCTGGCCGGGCAACGCCACGCCATCCTCGCGCTGCTCGGCGCGGTGGATCCGTACCTCATCACCGATCCGCGCCGGTTGTCGGTCCTCGCCGACTGGGCGCGCGCACAGGACCTCGCGCGGAAGATCGGCGCGGAGGGGTCGTCCGAGGTCGTGACCGTCGTCGACGCGCTCGCGGTCGTCCACGACGCCGACCGCGTGCGCCTCGTGGTGTCGGCGCTCGCGGCCGAGGTGCTGCCTCACGCGATGCGCGGGCGGCTCGCGCACGGTCGGTCCGCGACGCTCCGGAACGGCGGTCGGTCGGTGACGTTCGAGCGCGGCGAGGTCCACGGCTATCAGATCGACGACCGCGCGACGACGCTCGTCGTGCACGTCACGGCGGAGCTCGCCCGCGAGATCGAGGCGGCGCTGCTGGTGCCCCACGTCGGGGTCGTGCGGTTCGCGACCTGGTCTCGGCTGGAGATCGAGGTCACGCCGACGTACCTGCGTGACGACGCGGGCGAGGTGATCGGCGTGCGGGGCTTCGCCGACCCAGCCGCGGCGACGGCGGCGATCGAGGCCCAGCGGCGTCAGGAGGCGGCCGACGCCGATGTCGAGGCCGATGCCGCGGCCGAGGCCGATGTCGATGTCGATGTCGATGCCGGCGCGGCGCTCGAGCCGCCATCGCAGGTGGTCGCGGCGCTCGCGATGACGGCGCGCGCGTTGCGGCTCGCGCCCCACGATGCCGACACCCAGTACGCCCACGCGATGTTGATGATCGACGCCGAGCGGGCAGGAACCGGGGGCGCGGTCGTCGACCTGTTGCCGCGGTTCACGTCTGGCGTGAGGATCGCCGTCGCGGTCCGGCTCGGCGCGCTCGCGCATCGCCGCTTCGGCGACGCGGTCGATGCCGTGGTCGGCGCCGTCGATCCGGCCGCCGACGTGGCGAGCGAGCTGTACGCCCAGCTCGGCGCGGCCATCTTGCGGCACGTGCCGACGAAGATGGCGGGCCTGATCGGGCGCCTGCCCGACGACATCGAGCTGCTGTGCGATCTCGCGAGCCAGGCGATCGAGGTCGAGCAGCGAGCGCACGCGCTCGCGCTCTACGATCGCGTGCTCGCGCTGCCGATGCCCCTCGCGGGTGACGTGGACGAGCGCGCGATCTACCTGATGGCGCTCCACGACGCGTGCCTCCAGGCGTATGCGGCGCGCGCGTTCGACGTCGCGGTGCGGCTCGCCGATCGGGCGCAGCCGGTCGCCCACGAGAACCCATACCTCTACCACGCGGCGGCGTGCGCCTACGCCGCGGTCGGTGAGCTCACCCGGGCGCTGGATCAGATCAAGCTCGCGATCGCGCACGACTACGAGCACGTCGAGCGGATCGAACGCGACCTGGAGCTCGGAGCGCTGAGCGGGTCGTCCGAGCTCGCTGCGGTGTTCGCGGCGTGGCATGCGGGGCAGGCGCGCACCTGATGGGGCAGGTCATCGTGCATGGGCTCGAGGCGAAGCAGGGCGAGACCAGCGCCGCGTTCCTCGTCCTGCGGATGGCGACGGGCCTCGATCGCGCCGGCCTCGCCGCGCTGCTCCAGCGACTCGGGCCGATGATCCCCAACGTCGATCTCACGGCCTTGCTCGACGACCACGCGCTCGAGGAGCGCATGCAGCTCGTCGGGGTGCCGTGGCGCGCGCCCGAGGCCGGGCATGCGGTCGAGCTGCAGCGCCGGTTGATCGAGGCCGCGGGGACCAGCGGCGTCGTCGAGGCGTGGTTCTTCCAGACCGGCACGAGCTTGCCAGACGACGACGGTGACGACGACGGTGACGACGACGACGACGACGATGATGCCGACGACGAGCCCGCGCTGGAGGAGGTCGAGGTCACGCAGCGCGTCGAGCTGGTCGCGGGCGAGCTCGGCGACCCCGACCCCGACTTCGACGAGCTCGACCTCGACGGCCTGGTCGCCGAGGACGAGTTGCCCGCGCCGTCGTCGCTCGCCGACCTCGCCATCGACGATCCCGCGTGGTCGCACGGCCTGCCGCCGCAGGTCACGAGCGTGCCGTTTCCCGTCGATGGCCATCCCGCGATCGTCGACGAGCTCGATCGGGAGGACGTCGGGCTGGCGCTCAAGCTCGCCGGCGCATGGACGCCCGGGGAGGCGATGGTGCTCGCGAGCTTTCACGCGATGTGGCTCGCGCCGTATGGGGCGCGCTTTCGCAACGCCGCGATCACGATCGACCGCGCCCACCACGCGGTGCACCTGTGGGTCGATCGGTTCACGGCGCCGATCTCGTCGGCGGCGCAGGTCGGTCACCTGCTGTGGATCGCCGCGAAGATCCACGAGGTCACGCCGGTGTTGCACGCGAGGTTCGGCGGCGCGGCGATGGGGCACGCGGACGGTGGGTGGATGGGGGAGCCCAGGGCGCCGTTCGTGCTCGGCGGCAATCCGCTGCGCGCGGTCCACGCCGAGGGGGGTGGAGCGGCGGTCGATCGCTGGATCGAGACCCAGACCACGTGGTCCAACGTCGAGCTCGCGGCGATGTTGCGCGAGCTCGCGGTCGACCTCGCGCTCGACCCCGACGCAGGCGACGAGCTGGTACCCGAGGTGCCCGAGGTCGCCGAGATCGAGGTCGCCGACGAGGAGGCGATCCCGAGCGAGGTGGAGGCCCCCGACGCGCTGGCGCTGCCCGCGACGGCGCTGGCGCCCATCCCGAACGAGGCCGTCGACGAGTCCGTCGACGAGGCCGTCGACGAGTCTCGCCAGCGACACCTCACGGGCCACGCCGCGGACCTCCTCGTCGCGCGCGCCGCCGCGGGGCTCCTCGATCCGCGCGCGGCGGCGTGCCTCCGCCCGATCCTCGCGACCGGCGCGCGGTCGGAGCGTCGCCGCACCGCGGCGGTCGCGATCCTCGGCGCCCAGCGCGATCGCGCGAGCGTGCCCGCGCTGATCGAGATCCTCGACGGGACGGAGGTCACGAGCGCGCTGGACGCGCTGGGCAAGGACGACCTGCTCGTCGCCGTGGCGCGCGCGCTCGGCGCGATCGCCGATCCGACGGCGGTCGCCGCGCTCGCGCGGATCGTCGCCGCGCAGGGCCGCCATCGCGACCGGCCGCGCGCGGAGGCCGGCAACGCGCTCGCGCGCTGCCTCGCGGCGGCGCCGGCGCCCCACGACGCCAACGGCGGCGTGTTCGACGCGTTGCTCGAGACGCTGGCGGCGCGGGACGACGGGATGATCCACGCGCACGTCCACCTCGCGTTCGGTCGCGTCGCGCGCGAGCTGGCGCCCGGTCACCGGACGGCCGTCGCGAACCGGCTGCGCGACGTCGACGCGCACCCCGACGACACGGCCGCGCTCGCGCGGCAGGCGGCGCTCGCGATCGCGACGGGCGAGCCGCCCGACGACAGCGCGCTGCTCCGCGCGCGGTTGCATCGCGCGCTGACCCATCGCGCGTGTGGTCACGACGCGACGATCCAGCAGCTCGAGATCGCGCTCGCGGTCGCCGACCTCGTGCCCACCGTCGTCGATCCGGTCGATCTCGTGTGGCTCACGCGGCTCGCGGAGACGCCGGTGCGCGACGCGGCGCATGGCCTGCTCGAGCGGCTCGGGTACCCGATGCCGGCGGCGGCGCGTCACGATCGCCGGTCGGCTGGTGGGCTCGACGACGACGCGCTCGTGCGCGGGCTCGGCGAGCTCCACGCGCTCGGACACGCGGCGTTGATCGACGAGGCGAGGCGACGCGCGCTGGGCACCGCGTCCGCGGCCGTGATCGCGCTGGTCGATGCGGCGCTCGCGCGCGCGCCCACCAGCCGCGCCGAGCTGCTCCACGCCGACGCGCAGATCCTCGAGGCGGCCGTCGGGTTCTTCGCGACGTCCCCGCTGTCCGCGGACGCGGTCGCGGTGTTCGAGCGCATGCTGCGGCACCCCAACGCGCACGCGAAGTGGGCGCTCGTGCACGAGCTGCCGAGCGACGAGCGGCTGATCCCGGGGGTGTTCGACGTGCTCGCCGAGAAGTGGGGCTGGCAGGAGGCGACGGCGCGCGAGTGGCTGGCGCAGTATCGTGGTACGGCAGCGTTCGAGGCCGCGCGCGTGGCCATGCTCGATGCCCAGGATGAAGACGCGAACTGATGTACCTAGATCCCGATCGTGACTTCACCGTCGAGCTCGGCCTCGACGATCCCGACGACGCCGACGCGGTGGTGCGCGCGCTCGCGACGCAGCTCGACGTCGCGCCGGCCGAGCTCCCGCCGATCGAGGTGCGCAAGCGCTCGGTCGACGCGCGTCGCGGCCGGGTGAAGTTCCACCTCGTCGTCGGCGCCGTGACGCCGGCGTCGCCGGTGACGACCCTGCCGGCGGTGACGGGAGAGCCCGTCATCATCGTCGGCGGCGGCCCGGCCGGCCTGTTCTGCGCCTACGAGCTCGCGCGCCACGGCGTGCGGGCGATCCTCGTCGATCGCGGCAAGCCGGTGCAGGCGCGCCGTCGGGATCTCAAGGGCCTCACGCAGCACGGGGTGGTCGATCCGGATTCGAACTACTGCTTCGGCGAGGGCGGGGCGGGGACGTACTCCGACGGCAAGCTGTACACGCGCTCCCACAAGCGGGGCGACGTGCGCGACGTCATCGAGACGCTCGTCCGGCACGGCGCGCCCGCGGGGATCCTCGTCGACGCGCGCCCGCACATCGGCTCGAACAAGCTGCCGAAGGTGATCACCGCGCTGCGCGCGAGCCTCGAGGCGGCCGGCAGCGAGGTGCGGTTCGACGCGCGGGTCGTCGACGTCATCGTCCACGCCGGTCGCGCGATCGGCGTCGTGCTCGCCAGCGGCGTGGAGCTGCGCGGGCGCGCGGTGGTGATGGCGACCGGCCACTCCGCGCGCGACGTCCACGCGTTGCTCGGCCGGGCGGGCGTGAAGCTCGTCGCGAAGGCGTTCGCGATGGGCGTGCGCATCGAGCACCCGCAGCCGCTGATCGATCGCATCCAGTACGGTCGGTTCGCCGGCCACGCGAAGCTGCCGGCCGCGCCGTATCGCCTCGCGTACACCCCCGCCGACGGACGGGGCGCGTTCTCGTTCTGCATGTGCCCGGGCGGCTGGATCGTCCCCGCGTCGACCGAGCAGGACGGCCTCGTCGTCAACGGCATGAGCCTGTCGCGGCGCGACTCGCCATACGCCAACTCCGGGCTGGTGGTCGCCGTCGAGCTCGCGGATCTCGAGCGCGCCAAGCTCGATCCGGTGTTCGGGGGCATCGAGCTGCAGCGTCGGCTCGAGGTCGCGGCCGCCGTCGCGGGAGGCGGGCAGCTGCGGGCCCCGGCCACCCGCGCCACCGACTTCGTGCGCGGGCGCGCGTCGTCGACCGTCCCGGCGACGAGCTACGAGCCCGGCCTGCACGCGACCGACATCGGCGAGGTGCTCGATGCGACGGGGCTGCCGCTCGCCGCGCGGCTGCGCGAGGCGTTCGCCGCGTTCGATCAGCAGATGCGCGGCTACCTCACGGAGGAGGCGGTGCTGGTCGGCGTCGAGTCGCGTACGTCGTCCCCGGTGCGCGTCCCGCGCGACGCCGAGACCTTGCAGTCGCCCGACCTCGCGGCGCTGTACCCATGCGCCGAGGGCGCGGGCTATGCGGGCGGCATCGTGTCGGCGGCGCTCGACGGCATCCGCGTCGCCCGCGCGATCGTCGGCCTCGCGTCGGACTAGTCGTCGAGGTTCTGACTGGTTCCCATCGTCGCGCGCCTGGCGTCGACCTTGACGTCGACGTACATCGCCCCAACCTTGACGCATTCGACGGCGACGTTGACCTTGCCCCCGTCGTTGAGCTCGACGTTGGCCCGCGGCGCCTCCGTGCCGTCGGTCG
>JAPLLF010001115.1 GCA_026387715.1 Pseudomonadota bacterium | reverse complement strand
GAAACCACCCATCGATCCTCTTATCCGTTCTTATCCGTTCTGGGCTAAGCTGTGTCGCGAATTGTCGGGTCGGCATTGAAAGACTTCTCGCCGGTACAGGTGCCGCCGTCCTCGCATTCCGACGACGAAGAGGCGAGCCTGACCTTTTGGGTGGGCGAAGGCGAGGCGCTCCGCGAGATGCTGCCGGAGGCGCTCCTTCAAGCGTTCGAGGACGGAGAGGTCGCGGGCGACGTGGCGGTGCGCATTCAGCCCGACGCGCCACCGCGGCCGCTCGCGCGCTACATCGCCGAGCTGGTGTGGATGACGCACCGGCGCCGGTCGAAGCTCCGAACGCGCGACCGTGACCACTCGCTCTTCGAGACAGCCTTCGAGCGCGCGCCGATCGGCATGGTGCTGTCCGATCTCGTGGGGCGCATCCGGCACGCGAACGCCGCGTTCTGCGCGATGCTCGGCTACAGCCACGACGAGCTGTGCGAGATGCGGGTCGGCCAGCTGAGCGACGCGCGCGATCGCGAGCTCGAGATCACACTGGGCAACGAGCTGCTCGGCGGGCATCGTGATAGTTTTCAAATCGAAAAGCGGTTTCGGGCCAGGAGCGGCGAGCACCTTGATGCGCTCACGTCGATCGCCCTCGTGCGGCTCGACGACGGCGCTCCGGCATGGGTGATCGCCCATGTGCTCGACCTCTCGCCGCTGCGGAGCCTTCAGTCGAGCGTCGAGCTCAGCACGCGGCAGCTGCGCGAGAGCGAGGACCGCTTCGCGCAGCTCTTCCGGTTCGCGCCGCAGGCGACGCTCCTCGTCGACGGGGAGGGCCGGGTGGCGCAGTCGAACCTCAAGGCGCAGGCGCTGTTCGGCTACGACGAGGTCGAGTTCCCGGGGGTCCCGATCGCAGCGCTGGTACGCGGGCTGACTGGCGACGCGCCCGCCGCGGCCGATCGATTGGATGACGACGGCCTGCCAGACGAGCCTGCCCGGCGAGGGCAACGGCGTGATGGAACGTCGTTCGATGTCGAGGTTTACCGCGTCGAGCTGGGCACTGCGGGTGACACGCAGCTGCTCATCGGGCTGGTCGACGTGACCGATCGCCTTGCGTCGCAGCGTGCCGTGGCGCGCTCGCTCGACGAGAAAGCGATGCTGCTCAAGGAGATTCACCATCGGGTGAAAAACAACCTGCAGATCATCTCGAGCCTGATCTACTTGCAGAGCGACCAGCTCGACTCCGCGTCCGCGCGCGCGCAGCTTCACGCCACGGTACACCGCCTGCGCACGATGGCGCTGATTCACGAGCAATTTTACGGCGACCACTCATTGGCGCGCGTCGAGTTCAAGCAATACGTGACGATGCTCGGACGCTACCTCTGCGCGGCGCTCGCGCAGTCGCTCCGTCTGCACGTCATCGGGTCCGCGATCGAAGTCGAGGTCGATCAGGCCGTGCCGCTCGGACTGATTCTCAACGAGCTGATCACCAACGCGATCAAGTACGGACAGTCGGCCTCGCGGGGCCGAACCGGCACCGACTGCGACGTGCTCGTCGAGCTCGTCAGCGAGCGCGACAACCTTCGAATCGCAGTCACAGATTGCGGCGACGGCCCTCCGCCGAACTACACGTCGGGCACGTCGACGCTCGGCTTCCAGCTCGTTCGCGCGCTCAGTCGGCAGCTCCGCGCCACGATCACGGTCGATGGCGGAGCCCCCGGTGGCGGTACGCGCGTCGAGCTGGTCTGCCCGCTTCGCACGGCGCAGCCGATGCCGTGATGCCGCTCCGCATGCCGAAAAAAACGATGTTTGGGCAGGGGCTGACCGTGGGTGCGCGGGTCTCCTGCCGCGTCCTCCACGGATTCGGCCCGCGCCCTGTTTCAGATTGGAAATCGGTGCCTCCACGCGCGGCGCCCGCGCTACGCTAACTGGTTTGACGCAGCCCTTCCGGCTTCCGCGCAACGTGACCCTGGCGCTCTTCTGGGGAGGCCTGCTGCTGCTCATCGCCGCAGGGTGGCGCCGCGATGACCTCCCGCCGGCCGACGCGCTCGAGGCTTCACTGCGTCGTGATCCCGACCAGCTCGCTACCGAAGCCGCCCCCTTTCGCACGACCGTGGGCGACGTCGCCTACACGGTCACGCCGCGCTACCGCTACGACCTCACCGGACTGGTCGTGAGCATGCACGACACCGGCGCGTGGTGGGACTCGGCGCACGTCCAGTGGAACGACAAGCTCAACATCACCGATCTGTGCGTCATCTGGGGCAAAAATGCGGCGACCGGCGCCTACGCAAGGGCCGCGTTTTCGTACGCGTTCACCGGGTGGAGTCCGGATCTCTCCCTGGAGGGGTGGGGATCGACAGGTTGATCGAGGCGTGATCTAACGTATGGGTGAGCGCTGTCGACGAGCGAATCGCCTACCTGGAGCAGCAGGTTGCGATGTTG
>JAPLLF010000862.1 GCA_026387715.1 Pseudomonadota bacterium | reverse complement strand
CCGCGCGCTCGCGCGTTCCCGCGGGTGGGTGTTCAACACCAAACTTCTAGTCGTCGCGCGACCCCGCGTGACCTCCGGATGCGCGAATGATCGGCAACACTTTCGGCCGCGGCGGCAAGATGTCTGAAATGGCCGAGACCGCGCCTTCCGCCGTCGAGCTCCTCGCGCACCGGGACTGGCTCCTGGCCCTGGCGCGCGCGCTGGTCGGCGAGGCGGCCGCCCCCGACATCGTGCAGGAGACCTTCCTCGTCGCGCTCGCCAAGCCTCCGAGCGGGGCGCTCCGCCCGTGGCTCGGCGGGGTCGCGCGCAACCTCGCGCGGATGGCGCGGCGCGGAGGGCGACGTCGCGAGACCCGCGAGCTCGCGGCGCCGCAGCCCGACGCGATCCCGTCACCCGGCGAGCTCGTCGAGCGCGCGCGGATGCAGCAGGTTGTCGCGGGGCTGGTGCTCGCGCTCCCCGAGCCGCTGCGCGGCACGCTGCTGCTGCGCTACTTCGAGGGCCTGTCGGCTGCCGACATCGCCCGGCTCCAGGGCATCCCCGCCGCGACGGTGCGCGGGCGGCTCGCCGAGGCCCTCGCGCGCGTGCGCACGTCGCTCGACGACGACCACGGCGGTCGCGCCGCGTGGATCGTGCTCGTGGCCCCGCTTCCTCTCGTCGCCGCCTCCGGCGGCTCCAGCTCCGCGGCTCTCGCCGCCAAAGGACTACTCGTGAGCACCAGCGTGAAGACCGGAATCGTCGTCGTCCTCGTCGTGGCCGCCTCGCTCGTCGGCGCCCGCGCGCTCGGGTGGTGGGGTGGGGAGCCCTCCAGGGCCACGCCGATCGCCCTGCCGAAGCCCGCTGGCGGATCTGCGCCGCGCGCGCCCGTCCAGCCTGCGTCGGCCGAGCCGACGGTGATGGGCCGGCTTCCCGAGCTCGGGCACGACGACGATCCGGTCGGCTCGATCCGGCTCGAGGGCCAGGTCATCGACGAGCACGATCAGCCGGTCGGCGGGGCGCACGTCGCGATCGACGCGAACCCGCCGAAGCTCGCGACCACCGAGGCCGATGGCTCGTTCGCGTTCGAGGGTTTGATCGCGCGCGCCTATCGGATCGAGGCGACCATCACCACCGACACGATCGGCCGCTACGCGGGCCCGGTGCGGGTGCGCCTGCACCCGGACCCCGAGCCGGTCACGCTGCGGATGAAGGAGGGCGGCACCGTCGACGTCGCGGTCAGCGACGCCGCGACGGGCGGGCCGGTGGTGGGCGCCCAGGTCGAGCTCCGCTCGACCCTCGTGTGGAGCGCCACGACGACCGCCGCGGGCATGGCCTCGCTGCGCGGCGTCGGCGCCGTGTGGGCGCCGCTCGCGGTGCGCGCGCCCGGCTACGCGCCCGCGGCGATGTTGCTGTCGACCTCGGGAGATCCCCGCGCGCCGGTGAGCGTCGCGCTCAAGCTCGCCCGCGGCGCCGCGATCACCGGCACGGTCGTCGACGAGGCTGGCAAGCCGGTCGGGGGCGCGCGCGTGGTCCCGACCAACGCCTCGGAGCCGTTCCCGGTCGTCGACGCGCGTCGCGATGGCGTGGACAGCAGGCCCGACGGCTCGTTCGCGCTCCCGGCGGTCTCGGCGGGCACCTGGCGCCTCACGGCGACGCAGGGCGTGCACGCCCCCGCGACGAGCGCGCCGATCACCGTCGACGGCGTGCATCCTCGCGACGGCGTCAAGCTCGTGGT
>JAPLLF010000482.1 GCA_026387715.1 Pseudomonadota bacterium | reverse complement strand
GTCCTCGCCGGCGGCGGGCTCGGCTACCAGATCTCCAACTCGCTCAGCATGACGATGGCCGCGCGGTTCTTCGTCACCGGCATGAACACGCAGAACGCCAGCGTGTTCGCGCTCGGCGTCTCGTGGAGCCCGCTCTGAGCTTACCCGCGGATGACCTTCTGATCGACCTCGTCGATCCGAGGTAGCGTCGCGGTTGACTCGAACGTCTCGGGCGCCTCGAGGTACGCGCGGAACGCCCGCATCGCCGTCGACACGTGCCAGCCATCGACGTAGCGATGATCGATCGTCGCGGTGATCGGCAAGATCGTGCGCACGACGACGCGATCGTCGACGACGACCGCGCGCTTGGCGAGCTCGCCGACGAGGACGAGGACCGGCACGTCGTACATCCACGCCAGCGGCGCGAAGCCCTGGGGTAGCCCGAAGCTGCCGACGCTCGTGATGATCGATCAGGTTGCTGGCGGGCGACGCGTCACCGATCGCCACGCAGATCGTGTCGGGGTACTCGTCGCTCATGAACGACAGGATCTCGGCTCCGCACATGTTCCACACGCGGGGCGCGACGAGCGTCATCCACACGGGCGACCGCCGATGTTCGAAGTAGGAGATCGCCTCGAGCGGCGTCCGGAGCACGTGGGGAATGAAGCCGCGACTGCGCACCGGCTCGCAGAGCCGGGCGGCGAGCGCGGGATCCTCGACGATCATGGCGATGACGGGCCGATTGGAGTCGACCTCGAACGCGAACGACAGGAGCGCGCGCGCGAACGCACGGTCGCGATCGCCACCGGCGAGATCGATCCCCGCGCCACGCCATGGGTTCTGCCACCGCACACAACCGATCACCGAGATCGGGCGTGGTGCCAGGACCGAGATCGCGAGCTCGGTGCCGGGGTTGGGGAGATGATCGCCGACCAGGCGCAGGCCGTGAAGGGAGACGTCGGCGACCAGCGCGGCGGTCTCCGTGCCATCGATGTCGAACGTCGCGAGCGAGGTGCACGCGATCCGTCGATTCCCGCGGCGTTCTTCCCAACCCATCACGATTCGCATGAGCAGGCAACGGGCCAATGGCTAGCCCCCTGGCCACCCCACGAATGCGATTTTCGCGCGCGGGGTGCGTTCGACGTCCCGGCGCTGACGACGGTTGCGCACTCCACCCCGATCGCGCCCACCGCGTCACGAACCTCAGCGGACGCCGACGTCCACGGTCTGAGGTGTGGCCGACTTCGCGCTCGGGTGTCGGCCCTCGGACGCATCCCAGATGTAGTTTGCCGTCGTCAACACGAACCACATGGTCACCATGCCGATGGTGAGCCAGCGCGAGCGGCGGCGCGCGCGGCGATCGAGTTCTCCCCAGAGCTCGGTGCGATTCCATGCGTGCATGTGGATCGCTGGAGCAAGCGCCGTGCTCGCCGCCATCGGCACCATGCTTGAACGTACGAACGACATGAGCACCTCGATCCCGAAGCCTTCCGCCCCTGCTCCTCCCGCACCCGCGTTCCCTCCCAACCCCCTGAATCCCGCCATCCTCGTCGAGCCACGCTGTCAGCAGTGCGGCGAGATCCTGCGCGATCTCGAGAAGCCTCGTCCGACGCAACTGTGTGACGACTGCGCCTACGACGGCGTCGGATGCACCGACTGAGGCCGCTCCAGTTGCGCGTGGGCACTTGCCCCTCGCAAGTCGTGCGTGCTCCTCCCGCGCTCCTCCACGCACGCCGCGAGGCACGCAACGTGAATCACCCGCGAACATGGGATCTGGCAACGCCACCATCGGACGACTCTGCGTGAGCGGCGACCGGGCCTGCACGAGCGGCGATCTGCCTCGGTTACAAGGCATCGCCGCGCGCCTCGCGGAGCTCGCCGCCGAGCCGCTGCATCACGAGCTCCGCGCGTTCGCCGAGTCCACGAATCTCGATCCCGCGCAGGCGACCTGCACCTGGATGAGGATCCGCGATCGCATCGCGCGCGAGTCGGTCTGAGCTCGGGATGGGATGGGAGATGCACGACGGTGGGGCATGGACCTCACCACCGCGCGCCAGACGATGGTCGATCGCCACCTGCGCGCACGCGGCGTGCGCGATCCCAGGGTGCTGCTCGCCTTCGACGTGGTCCCTCGAGAGGCGTTCGTCCCGAGCGCGCTCGCCAGCGCCGCCTACGACGATCGGCCGCTGCCGATCGAGGCCGGCCAGACGATCTCGCAACCCTACATCGTCGCGCTGATGACCGAGGCGCTCGCGCTAGCCCCGGGCGACACCGTGCTCGAGATCGGGACCGGCTCGGGCTACGCGGCGGCCGTCCTCGCGAAGCTCGCCAGGCACGTCTACACGGTAGAGCGCCACGTCGAGCTCGCCGACGCCGCGAGGGATCGCCTCGCCGCGCTCGGCTTCTCGAACGTGGAGGTGCGCTGCAGCGATGGCACGCTCGGCTGGCCCGAGCACGCGCCGTTCGACGCGATCGTCGTCGCCGCCGGTGGGCCCGAGGTGCCGCGCGCCCTGCTCGACCAGCTCGAGATCGGCGGGCGCCTCGTGATGCCGGTCGGCCCCGCGCACGAGCAACAGCTCGTCCGCGTCACGCGCGACGGCATCGTCGCCTATCGCCGCGAGGAGCTCGGCGCGGTGCAGTTCGTCCCGTTGATCGGCGCGCAGGGCTGGTCGGAGTCCGGCCAGATCGACGACGCCCCGCTCGACGGCGCATCGGCGACGGCGGCTCGGGCCCGGACGAGCGGCTGTGTCACGACGCCTCGTCGAGGCATTCCTGCTGCACTTGCGCGCACGGGCTGCGCGACGAGCTCGCCGAAGCCTGGCTCGCGCTGACGGAGAGTTGAGGCCGGCTCGGGTGGGCGCGGAGCGTGCATATCGAGCGACCATGCAAAAACCCGAAGCGCCTCACGTGGTGATCCTGGCTGGTGGTGACGGCAACCGCCTGGCCTCGTTGACGCGGGCGTTGTACGGCGCGGACATCCCGAAACACTTCGCGGTCCTCGCGGGCAAACACTCGCTCGTGCAGACCACCGTGGAACGAGCGCTCGCGATGACCTCGATCGACCGGATCTCCGTCGTCGTCACCGGCGTCCACGAGACCCTCGCCCGCGCACAACTTGCGCCCTACCCGGGGATCGAGCTGCTCGTCCAGCCGCGCAACCTCGACACCGCGCCCGGCATCCTGCTGCCGCTCGCCCACATCGTCGCGCGATCGTGGAAGGCGCACGTCATCTTCCTCCCCTCGGATCACTACATCGCCAACCCCGCGCCGCTCGAGGAGGCCCTCGAGCTGACGAGCGCCGGCGCCCTGCGCTCGCGGCTGTCGCTGATCGGCGTCGCCCCGACCGGCCCCGAGGTCGAGTACGGATGGATCACGCGTGGTCCGCAGATCGGACGCAGCCCCGGGTACGCGGTCGATCGCTTCGTCGAGAAGCCCGACGCGGAGACCGCGGAGCTGCTCTGGCGCGACGGCGCGCTGTGGAACACCTTCATCCAGGCCGGCCCCGCGCAGGTGTTCTGGGACCTGGCGCGCCACCACCTGCCGAACCACGCGGCGGCCTTCGAGCGCTACGCCGTCGCGATCGGCGGACTCGACGAGTCCACGGCGCTGGAGAGCACCTACCGCGGCATCTCGGCCGCGAGCTTCAGTCGCGACGTGCTCGCGCATGCCCAGGACCTCGCGGTGCTCCCGGTCGCGCGCAGTGGCTGGAGCGACTGGGGCTCGCCACGCCGGGTGTTCGCCAGCCTCGAGGGCACCGCGCAGCACGACCACCTGGTCGAGCGGATCCGTGGCGAGGCCACCGCCATGCTCGCCAACGCCGCGACCTGACCGCCCGCCCTGCGTTCAGCGCGGGTCCGTGCGCCGCCGCCACAGCGTGGAGCCGCGCGGCCACCACTCGACCGGACCACCGGCGACCTCGACGAGCCACCCGACGACGCGCCTGGTTCGCTCGTTCGACATCGCCCGCTTGCCGAGCACGCAGCGCGAGTCCATCAGCCTGGTGAGCTCGCCCGAGGCGTAGACGAAGTCCCCCACCAGCACGCGCTCGATCGGGACCTTCTCGACGATCGCCTCGAACATCGTGGCTCCTGGGGTCATCACTCAGGTGGTCCGGGTGGTGGGGATGGAGGCCTCGCGATCGTGCAGCGCGTGACCGGTGAGGTCGTGCCACAACGTCGAGATCGAGCTCGGCAACGTCGCGAGGACGTCGAGGATCTCGCCAGGAGAGACGTAGGCGACGAGCAACTCGATCGTCGCGCGGAGGACGTCGACGGGATCGAGCCGCGGATCGGGGCGGAGCTCCCTGCGAACACGCTCCACCATCGCAGCGCGGTCACGGATCACGCCGGGGTCGTTCGCGAGCCGCCAGCCCTCGTAGTAGAGCCCGCGCACGAGCGTGGGCAGCTGGGCGCCGAGATCGACGACCTCCGCGGCGGGGAGCCGATCGCGAATGGCGTGTAACCCCGCGCGCAAGGCGTGCAGGGCTCGCACGCGGTCGACCGGCATGAGCTCGAGACTCTCGATCACTTGATCGAGCCAGGCGTTGGCCGTCTCGACGTGAGCCTCGAAGACATGGGGACGAATCACGTTGCACGGCTCCTTCACGTCCGAGCAGGTGCACGCGCCGAACCAGCTTCGTCGACCTCGACCGGCAACCGGAACGCGAACGTGCTGCCCTCGCCGAGCGAGCTCGTGGCCCAGATCGTCCCCCCGTGCGCCTCGATGAGCCGGCGCGCGATGTCCAGGCCGAGCCCGGTTCCCCGATAATGGTCGGTGCTGAAGTACCGATCGAACACCCGTGGCAGGTCGGTGGGCGTGATGCCGCTCCCCGTGTCGACGACCGCCAGCGTGCAGGCCTCGTCGCGACGCTCGATGGTCACGGTCACCGAGCCCTGCGGCGGCGTGAACTTGAGGGCGTTGGCGACGAGGTTGTAGAGCACCTGCTCGATCCGCGCCCGGTCGACGACGACGATGCACGGCGCCGTCTCCGTGAACCGCAGCTCGATCTCGCGCTCGACCGCGATCGGCGTGAGCACCTCGATGATCTCCCGGGTCAACGCCGACAGCGAGTGAGGCGCCCGGGACAGGGCCAACGTCCCACCCTTCGTGCGCTCGACGTCGAGCAGCCCCGAGATCAGGCGTTGCATCGTGACGATGGAGCTGCGGACGTGGATGGCGTGCTCCCGCGCGACCGGATCCTTCGTCTTGCGCTCGATCAGGAGCTCGCGCAGCTCGATCGCGTGGAGCGGCGCCTTGAGGTCATGCGACACGACCGCGATCATCTCCTCGCGCTCCGTGATCCGATCCTGCCGCTCGCGATCGAGTCGCGCGCGATCGGCGATGTCGCGCGCGAAGATCTGCCAGCGTCCGTCGGCCAGGATCTTCGCGCTGATCTCGACGGGGACGAGGTCACCCGACTGCTTGCGAAGCCGCCACTCCGAGACCGTCGGGATGTGCTGCGCGAGCATCGTCGCCTTGATCGCCGTGAACCCCGCGACGTCCTCCCGCGGGATCAGATCCAGGGCCGTCATCGCCAGCAGCTCCGCCCGGGCATACCCGAGCAACGCGCAGGCCGCCGCGTTCACGTCGGTGAGGTTCCCGTCGAGGTCGGCGAGGAAGTAGGGTTCCGGCGCATCGTCGACCAGCTCGCGCTGCCGCTGCTTCGCCTCCTCGCGCCGCGCGACCATGGCGTCGATCGCCAGATCGAGATCGCCGATCTCGTCGTCGCGGATCGGGATCGGCGAGCGCCAGGGACCCTGCCCCGCGAGGCGCGCGGCCCGGGCGAGCGCATCGAGCGGCGTGATGATCGAGCGCTGGACCGAGAGCAGCCCACCGACCGCGAGGACGATCGACGCGAGCACGCCGAACCCGACCCCGGCGAGCGCCGTCCACGCGAGCCGCATGTCGCGTTCGTGATCGCGCTGCAGCTCGTGGCGCAGCTTCCCCTCGAGGTCGATCAACAGATCTCGGATCTGGGTCATCACCCAGGTGTCGCTCCCCATCAACGCGGCGACCGAACCACCAGCGCGGCGCTGCGCGATCAGCGCCGCCGCGCTCGTCAGCTTGGCCTCGACGAGCTCCCCCAGGCGCTCGGCATCCTTGGCGTTCCCCCAGTTGACGAGCGATCCCCGGACCGCCGTCGCGTCGTCGACGAGCGCGGCCCGACCTCGCTCGTACGGGGCGAGGAAGCTCGGCTCCCCCGTGATCACGAAGCCGTTCGCGCCCGCCTCGACGTCGAGGGTGTCGATCAGCACGTGGTGCAGGCGAACGATCGAGGAGGTCGCGAGCGTCGCTCGCTCCACGGTCGAGAACAGCGTGCGCGCCCCGGTCACCGACAGCAGGGCCACGCCCGCCACGGCCACGAACGTGCCGATCAACGTGATCGAGAACTTGCGGCGGAGCGTCATGGCAGCGCGCGTCATTGCAGAGGGTGTGCCGAGCGCGGGAGTTCGTGATCCGATCCCGCGCACCGTTTGCGCTCGAGAGAACCAAGGACTTCTGGGGGGCTCGCGCCAGCCAGCGCTGCGCTCGAACGTGATGAGGACGTGATGAGGACGCGATGAGGACGGGAGTGCGAACGCCACGATGCCCCGCGCGCACGTCGTGCCGGCGCGCACGTGGGCGGCTGCGCCCAGGCGTTCATGCGTGGAGCGGGTGCATCGAATGTTCCGTGCCGATCATCCGCGTGACGGTCGCGAGGATCGCCGCGACCGCGCGGACATCACGGCCATCCTCCGCGACGACCTCCGGCGCCGTGGGCACCT
>JAPLLF010001168.1 GCA_026387715.1 Pseudomonadota bacterium | reverse complement strand
CCGCGCCCGCGAAAGCCTGCTTCGAGTCGATGCCCCAACGCGTCATCGGTGAGCGCGACGAGCGCCTCACGATGGCCGAGCGCGCGATCTCCTACTACCACCCGTTCCTCGACGACGCGCTGCGTGCGATCCTGCCACACGATCTCGTCCTGCTCGGAGCGCCTACCGGCGAGGGAAAGACGGACCTGGCACTGTCGATCGCCGCGAGCAACGCCAAGGCCGGGCGCCGGGTCTGCTACTTCGCCCTCGAGGCGGAGCCCCGCGAACTCGAACGCCGACAGAAGTTCTCCTTGCTCGCGAAAGAAGTCCTTCGCAACAAGCATCCAGGAGCCCGAGAGCTGAACTACACGGACTGGATTCTCGGTCGGTGCGAGCACATCTGCGGGCCCTTCAACGCCGACGCCGACAAGACGATCCTGCAAACCCTGTCCGAGTTCCGAACCTTCTACCGTGGGGCGCGCTTCACCCAGGGCGATCTGGGCCAGGAGATCAACGCGATCCATCAGACCGCCGACCTCATCGTGATCGATCACCTGCACTACGTCGACTCCGACGATCCTAACGAACTGCGGGCGCTCGCCGAAACCGTCAAGACCATCCGCGACCTGTCGCTCCGCATCGGCAAGCCCATCATCCTCATCGCGCACCTGCGCAAACGCGACGTTCGCAGCATTCAGGGCACGGCGACGATCGATGACTTTCACGGCTCGTCGAATATCGTAAAGATCGCGACCCAGGCGATCACCATCGAACGTGCCCGCAAGATCGAATGCACCAACTGGTACCTCGCACCCACGTTCGTTAGCATTCTGAAAGATCGCCGTGGAGGCGCCCCCGGACTGGTCGCGTTGTCCATGTTCGACCGCCGGTTCAGGAGTTACCAGCCGACGTACACGCTCGGGCGCGTGGGAGACGGCGGCAAGTGGGAGCCGCTGGACGGGGATGTGCCAACGTGGGCGAAACATCACCGCGCAGTCGAGGGCGCCCCATGATCGAGCGGGGCGTTACAGACTGCGTTGCACTCGCGGTCGCACTGAAACTGCCGTTCGAGATCACCCCGTCGTTCGAGGTCATCACGACCTCGCGCTGGTCGCTCATCGACGCCGTCATCGTCTCCGTCTCCTCGTGGTGGGCGACCGAGTTGAGCGCGGGCGTCAAGTGGGTCCTGGCAGGTCTCCCCCTGCCCTCGTCGTCCGACGCGATGCCGCCGCCGGTCGAGGTGAACCGCGAGGAGGCGCCGATGTCGGACGACGAGAGGCGCTTCATCGACTACCTCGTCGACGACGCACTCCGCGAGCTCGGACTTCTCCCTTGACCGCCGTGACACCGCGTGGCCACATCGTACCCATGGGGCCCATCAAGGAAGAGTTCGTCAAGATCCGCGTCACGGCGGATCAGAAGCGGGCGCTGATGGAGGCCGCCGCCAACGAGGGCATCGAGTTGAGCACGTGGCTGCGCATCCTCGGGTTGCGCGCGGCCGGCGTCCTGCCGCCGGCTGGGGGCGCGGCGAAGTCGAAGCCGAAGCCCTCCAGCCGCGCGACGCGAGGTGGCCGATGAACTGGAAGGGCGCACGCGTCGCCCTCTACGCGCGCTACAGCTCCGACAAGCAGCGGGACTCGTCGCTCGACGACCAGCTTCGCCGGTGCCGCGAATTCGTCCAGAACAAGGGCGGCAAGGTGACCGAGGCGCTGACGTTCACGGACGCGGCGATCTCGGGCTCGGCGACGACGACCCGGCGGGGCTTCGAGGAGATGATGCGGATGGCGACGGCGAAGCCGGCGCAGGTGGACGTCATCGTCACCGAAGACATGTCGCGGATCTCACGCGACCTCGCGGACTCGGCGATGATCTTCAAGCGGCTGCAGTTCGCGCACGTGCCGCTGATCGGCATCGCGGATGGCGTCGACACGAGCGCGCGCGGCGCGAAGCTCGGCTTCACGGTCAAGTCGCTGCTCTCCGACCTCTACATCGATGACCTCCGCGACAAGACGCTGCGTGGGCTCGAAGGACGCGCCCTGGATGGCATGTCGACGGGCTGCCTGCCCTACGGCTTCAAGTCCACCCAGGTGCTCGAACCGTTCTGCAAGGACACCGGGCACCGCATCGAGATCGACGTCGCCAAGGCGAACATCATCCGCGCGATCTTCGCGAGCTACCTCGCGGGCAAGTCGCTCGCCGCCATCGCGACCGACCTGAACCACCGTGCCGTCGAGGCCCCGCGCGCGAAGTCGAAGCATCGCTTCCGTGGCTGGGTCGACTCCACGATCCGCGCGATGCTGCACAACGAGAAGTACGCCGGCGTGTGGCGCTTCAAGGCGACCCAGTGGATCAAGGACCCCGAGACGGGTCGCCGGAAGTCGTTCAAGCGCCCCGACAGCGAGGTCATGGTGGACGAGCGACCCGAGCTCCGCCTCGTGGACGTCGCGACGTGGGACGCGGTCAAGGCGCGGCTCGCGTCCATCCACGCCCACTACACGAAGAACCCGGACAAGGTGGCGTCGACGCCCTCCCCCAGGACGTACTTCCCCCTCTCCAGCATCCTGATGTGTGGCGCGTGCGGGCATCCGATGCTGATCTACGGCGGCAGCTCCACGAGCTACTACCGCTGCTCACACGCGGTGAAGCGCGGCACCTGCGACAACCGGATGTCGGTCCGCGAGCCGATCGCACGCGAACGGATCCTCGGCGCCATCACGAGGAGGCTCACGAGTCCTGAGGGCATCGCCTACGCGCGCAAGCGCATCGTAGAGCGGCTCCGGGAGGTCTCGAAGCTCGCGAACGCCGAGCTGATGGAGCGGCGCCAGCGGCTCGCACGCACCGACCAGCGGATCCGCGGGCTCGTGGACTTCATCGCGGACGGCGACCGTTCGGACGCGGTGGTCTCCGGGCTACGGGATCTCGAGGCCCAGGGCCGGAGCGAGCGCGACGCCATCGCGAGGATCGAGCAGGACGCGGCCAAGCCGATCGAGCTGCCGAACATCGACAAGATCGTCGGCCGGGTGTTCGACCTGGAGACCCGCCTCCGCCGCGAACCGGCGGTCGCCCGCGAACAACTCCGGGCTCTGCTGAAGGACGGCAAGATCACGCTGCACCCGGCGAACGGAAGCTACACGGCGCGCGGGACGTTGTTCCCACTCGGCCTGGTCCTGGACCAGCCGAAAATACAACACGCCGCTGAGGGTTACTCAGCGGCGTATTATAGGTTCAGTAGCGGGGGCAGGATTTGAACCTGTAACTCCTCTTGTGAAGTCAAATGGTTAGGCGCTCAAGTCCGCGCTTTGTCACGACTAGTTGTCTTGTGCCGTTACCCCGTGATCTCTGTGTTTCGGTCCCTTGTCAGGCAGTCATGGCAACGTGGTGCCAACGATGACGACCCCCAAGAAGCGTGGTCCTCGCAGTCGTGAACGTCGCGAGGCGAGCGAAGCCATCGCGGCCGCCATTCGCCCGAGCATGGCTACAGACGCCTCACACGCGTTCGTGACGAACCCCGACGGAACCATCGACAAGGCGCCCGACCTCGTCACGGTGCGCCACTGGGACCCCAAGGAGGGCAAGGACGGCGCTTGGGTCGCACGTCAGGTGCCGAAGCCCCGCCCCGGACAGACCTACCAGGTACACGGGGGCGAGCTCCACTTCAACGCGCGCCGC